>SBFT01000014.1 GCA_006227805.1 Paracoccaceae bacterium | reverse complement strand
CGCATCGCCATGGCGGACGAGGCGCGCCGCAACCGGCCCAGCCAGGCCGATGCCGAGGCGAGCCTGCCCGCCGAAGTGGGCAACCCCAATGCCCCGCCCGATTTCGTCGCCCTGATGGAGCGGCTGCGCAGCACCGTCGCCACCCGGCCCGACGACCTGCAGGGCCACATCCTTCTGGCCCGGAACGAGGCCGCCCTGGGCCGTTTCCGGGCCGCCCATGCCGCCCAGGCCCGCGTGCTGGAGCTGAAGGGCGCCGATGCGACGGCGCAGGACTTCACCGATTACGCCGACATGCTGATCCTGGCGGCGGGCGGCTATGTCAGCCCCCAGGCCGAGACGGCGCTGGCCGCAGCGCTCGAACGCGACCCGACCAATGGCGGCGCGCGCTATTACTACGGCCTGATGCTGGGCCAGATCGGCCGCCCCGACCAGGCCTTCGCGGTCTGGCAGCGGCTGCTGGCCGATGGCCCCGCGGACGCCCCCTGGATCGGGCCCGTCCGCCTGCAGATCGAGGAGATGGCCTTCCGCGCCGGCATCAACAATTTCCAGTTGCCGCCCGAGGAGGCGCCCCGCGGCCCCTCGGCCGACGATATCGCGGCGGCGCAGGACATGAGCGCCGAAGACCGGATGGAAATGATCCGCGGCATGGTCGCGGGCCTGTCGGACCGCCTGGCCACCGAAGGCGGGCCGCCCGCCGACTGGGCGCGCCTGATCGGCAGCCTGGGCGTCCTGGGGGACGAGGCGCAGGCCATCGCGATCTACAACAACGCGCTCGAGGTCTTCGCGGGCGACGACGCCGCCATCGAGATCATCCGCGACGGCGCGCGCCAGGCGGGCCTGATCCCGTGATCTGCGAGGATATCGCCGATTTTCGCGCGGCGCTGGCGCCTCACCGGGCGGTTCTGGGGCTCGACCTGGGGGAAAAGACCATCGGCGTCGCGGTCTCGGACCGGATGCTGGGGGTGGCGACGCCGCTCGAGACCATCCGGCGCACAAGGTTCACGCAGGACGCCGCGCGCCTTCTTCAGATCGCCGCCCACCGCGAGGCGGGTGGCCTGATCCTGGGCCTGCCGCGCAACATGGACGGCAGCGAAGGCCCCCGCTGCCAGTCGACCCGCGCCTTCGCGCGCAACCTGGAACGGCTGACGGACCTGCCGATCGGCTTCTGGGACGAACGCCTCAGCACGGTCGCGGCGGAAAAAGCGCTGCTCGAGGCGGATACGACACGCAAACGTCGCAAAGAGGTCATTGATCACGTCGCCGCAGGCTATATCCTGCAGGGGGTGCTGGATCGGATGCGCCATATTCGGAACGGAGCAGGCGCGTGAGAGACGAGATCTGGAAACGGAACGAGATCGACAGCCCCTGCGTGCAGATCTGCGTCGTCCACCCGGCGGAACGGCTCTGCACCGGCTGCCTGCGCAGCATCGACGAAATCACCCGCTGGTCGAAGATGAGCGCCGAGGAGCGGGCCGCCATCATGGCCGAGCTGCCGTCGCGCGCACCGCGCCTTCAGAAACGCCGCGGCGGCCGGGCCGCGCGTCTGGGCGGATAGGCCCCCTCCTCAGCCCAGCCAGTCCTTCGGATCGTCCAGAAGCGGCCGGAAATAGGCGATCATGCGCGGCGGCCCGTCAGGCGCCGTCCAGGGCGCGACGCCATGCAGCGCCAGGCGGTGGAGGACGTAGGCCTCGCCCGGGCGGGCATGGAGGGTCACGCGCGGGCAGGTCTGGAAGACCTCGCGGCGGGCCTCGTGATAGATGTCGGTCACGTCGATCCGGCCCCAGTCTTCGGGATCATGCCCCGCGAAGGCACTTGCGAAGGCCCGGGCCATGATGCGGTGACTGCCTTCCCAGACGACCAGCGGCGCGGCCCCGGGCGCGCTGTGACTCAGCGGCAGGCCCAGGATCCAGGCATGGGGTTCGCGCAGGTGCCTGCGGCGGCCTTCGCCCTCGGCCAGAAGGCCGTCGACATGCGCCGCGTCCCGGTTCAGGCGATAGCGGAAGGCGGCCTCGGTCTCGCCCTGCCGAGGCCTCGGATAGCCGGGAAAGATGACCGAGAGTTGCGCGCGATGCAGCGGAGGCAAAGGCGACAGCGCGTCGATGGCAGGGCCTTGCAGCGCCACGCCGCCCACCGATCCATCCGCCCGGTTCGGCAAGGCGTCCACACCGACGAACCAGGTGTTTTCGCAGTCATACCAATGGGCAAGCGCGGGATCCTCAAGCGCCTGCGCGCCCGCCTCGGCCGCCGCGCGCGCCCATGCCAGCGTCGCGGGATCGGCCGGGAACCGCGCCCAGCCCCGCCGGTCCGGATCGCCTACCACCCCAGCGCCTTGCGCAGCATGTTCAGCGCAAGCAGCGTCAGGAAGACCGCGAAGACACGTTTCAGGGGCGTCGGGTCCATCGCATGGGCCAGCCTGACCCCCCAGGGCGTGGTGATCAGCGTCATCGCGATGATGACCACGAAGGCCGCCCCGTTCACGGCGCCAAGGGTGAAGGGCGGGCGCGACGCAGGGTCTATGGGCAGAAACAGGAAGCCGATCACCGAGGGCACCGCGATCAGCACGCCGAAGCCCGCCGCCGTGGCAACGGCGCGGTGGATCGGGACGTTGAAGAGGCTCATCAGCGGCACGCCGAAACTTCCGCCGCCGATGCCCATCAGGACCGACAGGAAGCCCACGCCGGGCGACAGAGCCGCCCGCGTGATCCCGCGCGGCATCTGCTGGCCCAGCCGCCAATGCGCCCGCCCGAAGCCCATGTAGAGACCCACGACCAGGGCCAGGATCCCGAAGATCGCCTGCAGCGTGCCCGACCGCAGGGACGAGGCCAGGAGCATCCCCAGGACAGCCCCCAGCACGATGCCGGGCGCCCAGGTGCGCAGGATCTCCCAGTCGACCGCGCCCTTGCGGTTATGCGCCAGGACCGACCGGACCGAGGTGACGATGATCGTCGCCAGCGAGGTGGCAAGGCACATCTGCATCAGTTGCGGCCCGTCATAGCCCAGCGTCCTGAAGGCGTAGAAGAAGGCCGGGACCAGGACGATCCCGCCGCCGACCCCCAGAAGTCCCGCGAGGACCCCCGCGAAGGCGCCGATCACCATCAGAAGGGCCAGCATTTCCAGGAGGAGGGTCGTATCGGGCATGGGGCCTTCGTCTTTCGCACGGGACGTCGCGCGCGTCTTACCCCGCCTGTGCGCGCTCTTCCAGTGCCGCCGTCACCTGCGCCAGGGCGGCCAGCACCAGTTCGGGCCCGGCCGTCGGCCGCGCGGCCCCCTCGGACAGCATCCGCCGCCAGCCGCGCGCGCCGGGACGGCCCGCGAACAGGCCCAGCATGTGCCGCGTGACCTGGTGCAGGCGGCCCCCCGCGGACAGATGCGCCTCGATATAGGGGATCATCGCATGGACGGCCTGAACCGGATCGCTTTGCCTGCCCTGCCCGAAGATGACCGGATCGGCGGCGCAGAGGATATCCGCCGGCTGGTGATAGGCCGCGCGCCCGATCATCACGCCGTCGAGCCCCCCGTCGAGGAAGGCCTGCGCCTGCCCGAGCGAGGTGATGCCCCCGTTGACCGAGATATGCAGGTTCGGGAACAGCTGCTTCATCCGGTGCACCAGATCGTAATCGAGTGGCGGGATGTCGCGGTTCTCCTTCGGGCTGAGACCCTGGAGCCAGGCCTTGCGCGCATGGACGATCACGCGCTCGCAGCCCGCGGCCACGATCTGGGCCAGGAATTCCGGCAGGACATGTTCGGGGTCCTGGTCATCGACGCCGATCCGGCATTTCACGGTCACGTCCACATCGACCGCATCGCGCATGGCGCGCACGCAATCCGCCACCAGCGCCGGGCGCTCCATCAGGACGGCCCCGAAGCAGCCCGACTGCACCCGGTCCGAGGGGCAGCCGACGTTGAGGTTGA
>SBFT01000335.1 GCA_006227805.1 Paracoccaceae bacterium | reverse complement strand
GCCCGCGAGGTCTGCGAGGCTGCAGGAACCCGGATCATCGTCGCCCGGCAGTATCAGCGCCAGGGGCGCACGAAGCCGCGCAGGTGACGCGCGCCAGGGGCCGGTTTCGGCGGCCCCCTGTGTCAGGACAGTGACGCGGGAGTTGGCGTCCTAGGACGCTTCGCTGCAGGTGTAGGAGGATTTCGCCAGCCATTCGGGGCTGATCTCGACCCCCCAGCCGGGGGCGTCGGTCACCTCGGCGCAGCCATCGGTGATCCGGTAGGGATCGGTGACGAAAAGGCCGCGCTGCCAGGGGTAGTAATCGTCTCCCTCGATCGAGAATTCCAGGTAGCGCCCCGGGTTCGGCACCGCGCGCAACAGGTGCATCGTGAAGAGCGTCACCAGCGACAGGTTCGCCGCGTGCGGCGTGCAGGGCAGTCCCGCCGCCTGCCCCATCCGCGCCACCTGCATCGACAGCGTCATGCCCCCCAGATAGAGAATGTCGGGCTGGATGATGTCGACCGAGCGCAGCGCGATCATCCGCTTCCAGTTCTGCAGGTCCCAGTCCTGTTCGCCGCCCGCCACGTCGATCGTCAGGGCGCGCGCCACCTCGGCGGTCTGTTCCAGTTCCCAATAGGGACAGGGTTCCTCGAAATGCTCGTAGCCCTCGGCTTCCAGCATCCGGCCGACCTCGATGGCCCGCGCGGGGCTGAAGGCGGAATTGCCGTCGACCAGCAAGGCCGCGTCCGGTCCCATCGCGCGGCGGATCGCGGGGATGATCGCCTCGGTCCGGCCGGGCCATTCGTCCCGGTCCTGCCCGCATTCGGCGCCCACGCGAACCTTGAAGGCGTCGAAGCCATGGGCATCGCGCAGGGCCAACATGCGCGCGGCCTCCTCCTCGGGCGTGATGTCGCGCTTCATCGAGGAGGCATAGGCCCGCACCCGGCCCGCCGATCCGCCCAGCAGCGCCGCGACGGGCTGACCCGCCACACGGCCCCGCCAGTCCCAGACCGCGGTGTCGAGACCCGCCATCGCCCGGCGCAGGTAGGTGCCGGGATACTTGTGTTCGCGCAAGGGGATCTCGGCGATCACGTCTTCCAGCGCGTCCATCCCCCGCCCCAGCGCCCAGGGCGCGACCTGGCGGTGCAGCACCATGCAGGTCAGATCGCTGTTGTAGGTCGAGACCTGGCCCCAGCCGATCGTGCCATCCTCCGCCGTCACCCGCACGAACCCGACAAGCGGGGTGCAGAAGGTCTCGATCCGGCGGATGCGCGGGCCGGCATCGTCGCGGCCGCGCTCATGCCTGACCGGAACGGCGCCCGATGCGGAATAGGGAATGCTCAAGACGCGTCCTCCAGGATCAGGTCTGCCGCCCGGTAGGCCAGCATCATCGTGGGCGCATTGGTGTTGCCCGAGGTGAGGTTGGGAAAGACCGAGGCATCGACGACGCGCAGACCGTCCAGCCCATGCACCTTCAGCCGGGGCGAGACGACCGAGGTCGCCGCATCCGCACCCATGCGCGCCGTGCCGACGGGATGGAAGACGGTGCCGCTGCGCTGGCGGAAATCGGCCAGGATGTCGTCGGGCGTCATCTTGCGCAGATCGGGGTCCATGGCGCTCTCGATCAGGCGGCGCATCGCCGTGGTCCCGGCCAGGCGCTGGCAGAAGAGGCCCCCCGCGATCACCTGTTCGCAATCCTCGTTGGTCGACAGCGAATTGGGCCGGATCAGGGGCGCGGCGTCGGGATCGGCGGCGCTGATGTCGATGCGGCCCCGGCTGGTCGGGCGCGAGGGCTGGAAGCTAATGATGAAACCGGGGAACGGGTCGGGCTGGATCACGCTGCGCGTCTGGCCCGGCGTCGTCGAATAGGTGACCGGGTTGAAGTAGAGCTGCTGGTCGGGATGGGGCAGATCGCGCGAGGTCCGCACATAGCCGCCGCACTGGTTCACCGACAGCGACAGCGGCCCGCGCCGCGTCAGCGCATATTGCAGCGCCGCGCGGACCTTGCCCATGAAGGGGCGCAAGACGTTGTTCAGCGTGGGTTCGGTCGCGCGGAAGTAGTAGTTGATGCCAAGGTGATCCTGCAGGTTGCCGCCCACATGGGGCGCGTCCAGCAAGGTCTCGATCCCGTGGGATTTCAGCAGGTCGGCAGGCCCCACGCCCGACACCTGCAGCAGCCGCGGCGACGTGACCGACCCCGCCGACAGGATGACCTCGCGCCCTGCCCGCAAGGTCTGCACCTGCCCGCGATGGCGCACCTCGACCCCGGTGGCGCGTCGGCCCTCGAAGAGGATGCGCAGCGCCAGCGTGTCCGTCATCAGGGTCAGGTTCGCCCGCGCCAGCGCCGGTTTCAGGAAGGCGCGCGCCGAATGCATCCGGCGGCCCCCCTTGGTGTTGATCTGGTAGACCGTGGCGCCTTCCTCGGCCGTGCCGTTCAGGCTGGGCAGGCGCGGCAGGCCCAGTTCCCGCATCGCGTCGAAGTAATGCCGGTTGGCGGGGTGAATCTGGTCCGAGACATCCTGGATGTGCAGCGGCCCCGCCCCCTCGCGCAGGCCCGAGGGGGCGACGCGCGTCTCGATCGCCTCGTAGGTGGCGCGCACCGTGTCCCAGCCCCAGCCCGTGCCGCCCGCGGCAACCCAATCGTCGAAGTCGCGCGGCAGCCCGCGGGCATAGACCAGCGCGTTGATCGCGCCCGATCCGCCCACCGTCCTGCCGCGCGGCCAATAGCCCTTGCGGCCATCGAGCCCCGGGTCCGGCTGGGCTTCGTATTTCCAGTTCAGCGTCGGATGGAAGAACGACTTTCCATAGCCCAGAGGCAGCGCGATCCAGGGCGAGCGCCCGCGCCCGCCCGCCTCGATCAGCAGGACCCTGTGCCGCCCCGAGGCCGTCAGCCGTTCCGCCAGAACGCAGCCGGCCGAACCCGCGCCGACGATGATGTAATCATAGGTTTGCAATGTCGTGTCCATGCCCGCGCGAATCGGCCCGCCCCCGGCGGGCCGGTCCTGTTTCGCGCAGTCAAATCCGAAGGGCGGGCGCCTTGCCAGATCAAAAGCGGCGCAGCTTGCGTCACGCCCGACGCGGATGCCCTCTCAGCGCGATCCGCGCCCCTCGAGCCCCCCCGCCAGCGCGTCATGGGCTTCGGGAATGCGCATCTCGAAGGTCTTCTCGACCACCGTGTAGTCGTAATAGCCCAGCCGCGCGATCGGCTTGATCTTCGGGATGTCCAGCCGCCCATCGGGCGTCAGCACCTCGTCCCGGATGTGGATGCGCACGACCTCGCCATAGACCACGTCGACGGTGCCGTGATTGGACGAGCCCCGCAGGCGATGCGTGCTCAGATACCGGCATTCGAAATGCGCGGGGCTTTCCGCGACGCGGGGGCACGGCGCCTCGATGCAGGCCTCTTTCGTGACGCCCGCGCGTTCGAACTCGTCCACGTGCTCGGGCACTTCCATGGCCGAGATGTTGACCGCCTCGCGCAAGGCATAAGTCGCCATGTTCCAGACGAACCACCCGGTTTCCTCGGCGTTGACGACGGTGTGCTTGCGGGTGCCGTCCGACATCTGGTTCGCGGCGAACATCACCATGGGCGGGTCGAAGGTCAGGTTCTGCCACTGGCTGAAGGGGGCGAGGTTCGGCACGCCCTTCGCGGAAATCGTCGAGAGCCAGCCGATCGGGCGCGGCACGGTGCAGGCCTTGAACGGCGCATAGGGCAGCGGGCAGGCCTCGCGGCCGGGGGCGTATTGCATGGGCGTCTCCTCTTTCCCCGCAGCTTAGCGGCGGTCGGGGTCAAGGCAATACGGGATCCCTTGCGGGACGGCGGGCGGGGCGATCCGCCGGGCGTTGCCCGGCGGGAGCGCCGCCCCGCCGTCAGAGGATGCCCGGCAGGCGCAGCCCGTGATCGCGCGCGCAAGTCTTCGCGATGTCGTATCCCGCGTCCGC
>SBFT01000266.1 GCA_006227805.1 Paracoccaceae bacterium | reverse complement strand
CGCCGCTGACCAGCACGTGCCCCATCGTCGCCCCGAACCACCCCAGCACCAGCGTGCCCGCGACCGCCACCGTCCCGCGCGCGACCGCGCTGCGACCCAGAAGCGCGCGGCGCATCGCACGGGTGCGGTCGCTCCAGTCATGCTGGACCGCGATCAACGCCGGCACGATCAGCAGCACCAGCACCATCCCAAAGCCCAGCCCATAGACCAGCGTGATCACCGTGGGCTTGAGGAACTGCGCCTGTTGCGAGGTCTCGTACATCAGGGGCAGAAGGCCCAGGACCGTGGTCAGCGTGGTCAGCAGCACCGGGCGGAGCCGGTCCGCCGCGGCTTCGATGATCGCGGGGATCGCGCCCCGCTCGCGCGCGTAGTCGTCGATCGTGGTCACCAGCACGATGGAATCGTTGATGATGATGCCCGTCATGCCCAGAAGGCCCACCACGGTGAACATCGACATCGGCACGTCCCAGACCGCGTGGCCATAGATCGTGCCGACCAGCCCGAACGGGATGATCGCCATGACCACGAAGGGCCGCGTCCAGCTGGAGAAGACCCAGGCCAGCACCAGGAAGATCCCCGTCAGGCACAGGACAAGGCCCGTCAGCGCGTCCGACAGGAACTCGTCCTCCTGCTCGCTGAGGCCCGCCAGACGGAACTCGACCTGCCGTTCGCTGGCGATGCGCGGCAGGATCTCGGTTTCCAGAGCGCGCGCGATCTCGGCGGCGCGGGCGGGATCGTCCTCGGAGATGTCGCCGGTGACCGCGATCAGGCGGATGCCGTTCTCGCGGCGGATGGTGGAAAAGCCGGTGCGGCTGTCCACCGTCACCAGGTCTGCCAGGGGCACGTATTGCCCGTCCGGCGTGCGCATCTGGGTGCGGTCGAGGAAATCGGCGGTCAACTCGTCCTTCGGCAACTCGACGCGGATCGTGGCGCTGCGCGGGCCGTCGGGATAGGTCGCGGCCTCGATCCCGTTCAACTGGGCCCGCAGGGCGCGGCCCAGGGTGTCGATGGTGAAGCCCAGCGCCTGGCCCTGCGGCGTCAGGTCGAGGATGATCTCCTCCTTGTCGTAGGCGAGGTTGTCCTGAACCGCCGAGACCTCGGGATACTGGCGCAGCGCGTTCTGCAGGTCCTGGCTGGCGGCCTTGAGCGTGTCGACATCGGCGCCGAAGAACTGGACCGACAGCGCATCCCCGCCGGGCCCCGCGCGCCAGCCCCGGAAACTGACGGTCTCGACCAGCGGGTGATTGCGGACCTCGTCCTGGAGGGCGGCGACGAAGGCGAAGCTGGAATAGGGTCGCAGGTCGGCGTCGATCAGCTCGATCGAGATGCCACCCAGGAGGTCGGGGTCCTTGGCATCGACGCCCGAGAGGCCAGGGCCCGCATTGCCGCCGATCTCGGCCAGGACGTATTCGATGGGATTGGCCCCGTGTTCGGCCTCGTAGCGGCGGGCCAGGTCCTCGACCGCGCGCTGCATCTCGCGCATCATGGCCAGCGTGTCGTCGCGATCGGCACCTTCGACCATGGCGAAGTTGCCGGTGACCGAGCCCTGCTCCGGCGCGTTGAAGAAGCGCCACTGGACATCGCCCCGGATGAAGACCGCGACCTGGGAGGCCAGCACCGCCACCACCCCCGCCAGCACCACGTAGCGCGCGCGGATGACCAGCGCGATCATCGGACGGAAGACGCGGTCGCGCACCCGGCGGAAGCCGCGGTTCACGATGCGGCTGGGCCAGTCATACCAGTGTTCCTTCGCGGAATGGGCCAGGGCATGGGCCATGTGGTTGGGCAGGATCAGGAAGCATTCCACCAGCGAGGCCGCCAGGACCGCGATCACCGTGAAGGGGATGTCGCGGATCAGGTCTCCGAAGCGCCCGCCCACCGCGATCAGCCCGAAGAAGGCGATGATCGTGGTCAGGGTCGCCGCGAAGACCGGCATGGCCATCCGCCGCGCGGCGGTCTCGGCCGCCACGAAGGGATGTTCGCCGAAGCGGCGCGCCCGGTAATCGGCATGTTCGCCCACCACGATCGCGTCGTCGACCACGATGCCCAGCGTGATGATCAGCCCGAACAGGCTGACCATGTTGATCGTCAGGCCGGCGGCATACATCACGGCGATGGCCGCGAACATCGCCGCCGGGATACCCGCCGCCACCCAGAAGGCGGTGCGCGCGTTCAGGAACAGGAACAGGAGCGCCACCACCAGCGCCAGACCCATCAGCCCGTTTTCCACCAGGATGTCGAGACGGCCCGAAATCGCCTCGGCCCGCGTGCGGATCAGCTGCACGGTGACGCCCTGGGGCAGGCTGGCCTGAAGCTGGGCTGCGACCTCCTCGACCTGGGCCTGAACGGCGATGGCGTCGCCCAGGTCGGACCGGTCGACGCGGATGCTCATCGCCGGGTTGTCGCCCACGAAATAGGCGCGGTCGCGGTCGGGTCCCTCCACCAGAACCCGGCCCACGTCGCCCACGGTCAGCTTCGAGCCGTCGGGATTGGCGCGCAGCACGATATCCGCGATGTCGGCGGGGCTGCGCTTCGCGATGCCGGTGCGCACGCGGGCATTGGCACCGGTGACATCGCCCGCGGGATCGGCATCGACCTCCTCGCCGATGGCAGCGGCGATCTGGGCGATCGTCACGTCATGCTCGATCAGCCTGGCCGTGGGCACCTCGATCAGCGTCCGGGGATCGGCGATGCCCTGGATCGTCGTGCGCGTGACCCCCGCGGCGAAGAGGCGCGTGACCAGTTCGTCGGTATAGAGCGCCAGCTGTTCCGGTTCGACCGGACCGGTGATGACGATGTCGGTCACCCGGTCGCGCCAGGTGCCGCGGCGCACCATCGGTTCGTCCGCCTCGGAGGGCAGCGTGGTGATGGCGTCGACGGCCAGCTGAACCTCGTCCGCGGCGCGGGACATGTCCCAGCCGGGTTCGAACTCCAGCGTGATCGAGCCGCGCCCCTCGCGCGAGACGGCGGTCGAACCCTCGACGCCGTCGACCGACAGAAGCGCGGGTTCCAGGACCTGGATGATGGCCCCGTCCACGTCTTCGGGGCCCGCGCCCTCCCAGGTGACGCTGACGGTCACGTTGTCGACAATCACGTCCGGGAAGAACTGGGCGCGCATGTTGGGCATGGCGGCCGCGCCCAGGACCAGAAGGACGACCAGCAGCAGGTTCGCGGCGGTGCGGTGCCGGGTGAAGTAGGACAGAATGCCCCCGGCGGCGGCGGGAATCTCGCGCGCCACCGGCCCCTAGCCTCCCATCCGGGATTCGAGACGCTCGACCACCTGCGCGGGGACCTTCTCCTGCGCCAGTTGGGTCAGGATGCGTGCCTTGGCATCCTCGGGGATGAAGCTGTTGGCTTCGACGAAGGCGACCAGCCGGGCGCGGCGCTCCTCGGTCAGTTCCAGAAGCTCGGGTTCGGCGGGGATCATCGCGTCGGGCCCGCGCAGGGGGCGGACCTGGATGCCGGGGCCCAGAAGCGGCGTCCGCGCCTGCACGACCTCGCGCCCCGAAAGGCCCGGTGCGCGCAGCAGCACCTCGTCGCCCTGGCGGCGCACAAGCGTCACGGGCATCGCCTCCAGACGGTCGCCCTCGCCCAGCACCAGGACCGTGCCCTGCGGATCGACCGCCGAGGCGGGCAGGCGCACCACGTTCTCGATGGCGGGTTCGGTGACCGAGACGGTGACGAAATCGCCCGGCTTGAAGCCGCGCGCGGCGTCGAGGCCGGCATAGATCAGCCGGCCTGTCTGGACCTGGCCCGCCCCGGCGCTGTCGCGGTTGATGCGGCCCGTTGTGCGCAGGTCGGCCCCCGCCCCGTCCAGCGACACCGACACGTCCGCCGGGATCAGCGCGCCCCGGTCATCCAGAAGGCGCGCATATTGCGCGGTCGAGACCCGGAACGCGACATCGAGCGCGGAGGGATCGACCAGTTCGGCCAGCTTCTCGTTGACCGAGAC
>SBFT01000332.1 GCA_006227805.1 Paracoccaceae bacterium | reverse complement strand
GGCTCGATCCAGTCGGGCGCAACCGGCCTGACCGCCAGCACCTCGACGTTCATGGGCACCCAAGCTCCGAACTGATCGCGGGCTCGGATCTGATCCGATGCTGTTTCGGGCCGATCTTGTGATCAGGGTCGGCCCGAATTTCCTCTGAAATCGCCCCGATGACAGGTGTGAGAATGCGCAGACAAATCGAACGCTTCATCTGCTGCGAAGAGGGTGCGGTGACGGTGGATTGGGTTGTGTTGTGTGCCGGCCTGGTTGCCATGGCGGCGATGATCGCAAGTCAGATGCAGACGGGTACGGTCAGCGCCGCTGACCAGACATCCACCTACATGCAGTCCCTGCGCTGAGCGGACCATACATGTAGCGGCCGGCACCCCCCTTTCGGGGGGTGTTTGCGTTTCGGGACATGCGGCAAACCCGATGACCGATCCGGCTCTTTTCCCAGAACTGTCCCTTCTTTCGCCACAATCCTCCGCCAAGCTGCCCTCAGAAGAATGCTTCGTCAAAAGATCCGCAAGACGCGCGGACGAGCAGATCGAGAAGGGTGACTGGAATGCGCTTGATGTTTGGATTGGTGCTGCTGGTGGGCATTGCCCTGGCCGGTGGCGCCGTGATGATGGCACGCAATTACATCTCGGCCTACCAGGCGGAACTGGCCAATGAACGCGCCGCCCGCGCCGAGGTGGTGCCCACGGTCGAGGTCTTCGTGGCCAATGGTCCTCTGCGCTATGGCGAAACGCTGACGCAGGACTCGGTGCGCAAGGTGCGCTGGCCGCAGGATTCGCTGCCCGAGGGCACGTTCACGGATGCAGCGGTCCTGTTTCCCGACCCGACCCGCCCGCGCTTCGTGCTGCGCGCGATGGAGAAGGACGAGGCGATCATGGCCGTCAAGGTCACCGAACCCGGCGAGGACGCGGGCCTGACCTCGCGTCTCGAGAAGGGGATGCGCGCCTTCGCGATCCGCGTCGACGTCGCCTCGGGGGTCTCGGGCTTCCTGCGTCCAGGCGACCGGGTCGACGTCTACTGGACCGGCCGGGTCGATACCGCCGGCAACCAGAGCGGCGAGGTCACCAAGCTCATCGAGTCCGCCGTGTCCCTGATCGCGGTCGACCAATCGGCGGGTGGCGACCTGGATGGCGCGGTGATCGCGCGCACGGTCACCGTGGCCGTGGCGCCGCAGCAGGTGGCCAAGCTGGCCCAGGCGCAATCCACCGGAAACCTGTCGCTGGCGCTGGTCGGGGCCGAGGACGACACCGCGGTCACCGACCGGATCGAGGTCGACCAGCGGTCGCTTCTGGGCCTGGCCGAAGCGGTGATCGAGGCCGAACCGGAGCGTGAAAGGGTCTGCACGATCCGCACGCGCAAGGGCGCAGATGTTGTGGAGATCGCGATCCCCTGCACCAACTGAGCCATGCGGCGCATCAGCGGCATCCTGGAACAACACGCATCGGCCCCGGCAACGGGGCCGATGTTTTTCCACAGGGTGCGAGGCCTGTGGACACCTTATGTTGCGCTTAGTCCACATCATTCCCGGTTCGGAAAGCGTTGATTCTTGCAAAAAATCTCAAACTGACGCACAGTGCCTCAAATGACGGGCGACAAGACCCGGAAATCAGAGGCGTGATCGGAGAGGCAGGTCACATGACATTCAAGTCCATGATGAAGGCGACGTTCGTCGCCCTTTCGCTGGCCTGTGTGCCGGTTTCCGGGGCGGTCCAGGCCGAAACCCTCCGCGTCGTCCAGAAGGGCACCGCCACGACGCTGAACGTGCCGATGAACCGCGCCGTGGTCGTCGAAAGCGATGTTCCCTTCGCCGAACTCAGCATTGCCAACCCGGCAATTGCCGACATCTCGTCGCTGTCCGACCGCTCGATCTATGTCCTGGGCAAGAGCCCGGGCCTGACGACGCTGGTCCTGCTGGATGGCGCCGGGCAACTGATCACCAGCGTCGACGTGCGGGTCGCGGCCGACGTGACCGAATTCAAGGAACGCCTGCAACAGATCCTGCCGGGCGAGAAGATCGAGGTCCGCACCGCCAATGACGGCATCGTTCTGTCGGGCACGGTGTCCTCGGCCCAGCGCCTGCAACGCGCGCTGGACCTTGCGGAACGCTACGCCCCCGAGCGCGTGTCGAACCTGATGAGCGTCGGTGGCGTGCAGCAGGTCATGCTGAAGGTCCGCTTCGCCGAGATGCAGCGGTCCGTGTCGAAATCGCTCAGCTCGTCGCTGGCCCTGAACGGAACCGCCCTGGGCGGAGACCTGGGCATCAACGGCGGCGCGAACACCAACGCCACTTCGGGCAACATCGGCACCAGCCTCGGCGGCAACGTGCCTGCCGTGAACACAAATTCCGGCGCGATCGTCTTCGGCTTCAACGCCGGCGCGCTGCAGGTGGGCCTGCTGCTGGAAGCCCTGGAACAGAAGGGCGTCGTCCGCTTCCTGGCGGAACCGAACCTGACGGCGCTTTCGGGCCAGGAAGCGCGCTTCCTCGCCGGCGGCGAATACCCCGTCCCGGTCAGCCAGGACAACGGGACGATCACGGTCGAGTTCAAGCCCTTCGGTATCGAGCTGCAATTCATCCCCCGCGTCGTCGACAGCGACGTGATCAACCTGGAACTGAAGGCCGCGGTCTCGGATATCGACCCGACCAACGGCATCAACATCAACAACCTGCAGATCGACGCCTTCTCGCGGCGCGAAACCTCGACCACGGTCGAGATGCGCGACGGCGAAAGCTTCGCGATCGCGGGCCTGATCGAGGACAACTTCATCGACAATGCGCGCCAGCTGCCCTGGCTGGGCGACGTGCCTGTCCTCGGCGCGCTGTTCCGCAGCGCCGACTACCAGCGCCAGCAGACCGAACTGGTGATCATCATCACCGCGCACCTCGTCACGCCCACCCGCGGCGAGGCGCTGGCCCTGCCGACCGACCGGGTGAAACCGCCCTCGGAGCGCGACCTGTTCCTCTTCGGCCGCATGTCCTCGGGCACCCGCGCCGCGAAGGGACCGGCAGGCGAAGTGGCGAAACAGGACTTCAGCGGCTCCTATGGCTATGTGATGGATTGATGCGATGGACAAACACCTTCTGATCCCCGGCCTTCTGGTCACAGGCCTTCTGGGACTGACCGCCTGCGGACCGGGCTTCTTCCGCGAGGCGGGCTCGCAGGTCGATTCGGGTTTCTTCGGAAACGCCACGATGAACAACACGATGGTCCATACCGGGCAGCAGAACTTCGTTCTGGACCTCGCGAACCGCTTTGCAAGCGAAGTGCCCAACACCATCAACTTCGAGTTCAACAGCGCGGCCCTGGACGAGACCGCGCGCGCCACGCTGCGCCAGCAGGCGCAGTGGATCCGCCAGTTTCCGGAAGTGCGCTTCCGGGTGTTCGGCCATACCGACCTTGTCGGATCGCAGGGCTACAACCGCGCGCTGGGCCAGCGCCGCGCCAATGCGGCGGTGAACTACCTGATCAGCCAGGGCATCGAGCGCAGCCGCCTGGAAGCGGTCGTGTCCTTCGGCGAAACCCAGCCCCTGATCGCCACCGAGGATCGCGAACGCCGCAACCGGCGCACCGTGACCGAAGTGTCGGGCTTCGTGCAGAACAACCGCACCGTCCTCGACGGCAGATACGCGCAGATCATCTATCGCGACTACGTCCAGAGCGCGACCGTTCCCACGACGCTGACCACGGAGTCGGCGACCGACGCCCCGACACAATAACCCCGTCGGCGACGGCATCGTCGCACGATACCCAACAATTGGAATAATTCGGCCCCATAATCGCCAAGATTGCCAGCGACCTTCGTAACTTGGGAGACCCTGGGTCTCACCCGTCGGACGAATGGCAGGCAAGGCGATTACGGGGCCGGTTTTCTTTCCCCGCAAGACGCCGCTGACCTGCTTCTGACCTAAGAGGAAGAAGGCAATGAGCAGCGCAATGCCGCAACCGGAAACAAGCCCGATCGTGGCCTGCACCGTCAGCCGTGACGTGCAGAATTTCGACCTGCTGATCGAGGACATGGAGACCGTTCTGGGCGAGAACTGGGGCGATCTCCGGTTCGACGAGGCGCTGGCCTTTTTCGGCCAGCCCGACGCCGAGGCGCTGGAGTTCATCGCGATGGCGATGGATTCGTCGGACGAGGACAATCTTGTCCTGATGTCGCAGATCATCGCCGAGGCGAAGAAACGCGCAATCAAGGTGATCCTGATCGCCGAAGACGTCACTCCGGCCGCGCTGCACCAGTTGCTGCGCAAGGGCGCGGACGAATTCATTCCCTACCCCCTGCCCGAAAACGAGCTGAAACTGGCGGTGGAACGCCTGCGCGCCCCGGCCGAGGCGCCCTCGCGCGGGCAAGGCGGCGGCACCCACCTGAAATCGGGCGAACACAAGCAGGGCGCGCTGTTCGTCGTGCATGGTCTCGCCGGAGGCGTCGGCGCAAGCACCATCGCCACCAACCTGGCCTGGGAACTGGCCAACCTGGGCGGCGACAAGGCGCCCAAGGTCTGCCTGCTGGATCTCGACCTGCAATTCGGCGCCGTCTCGACCTATCTCGACCTGCCCCGCCGCGACGTGGTCTTCGAGATGCTGTCCGACACCGAGAACATGGACGACGAGATCTTCGGCCAGGCGCTGATGCCCTTCGAGGACAAGCTGAGCGTCCTGACCGCCCCCAGCGACATCATTCCGCTGGACCTGCTGTCGTCGGATGACGTCAAGCGGATCATCGAGATGGCGCGCAAGCATTTCGACTATGTCGTGATCGACATGCCCTCGACGATCGTCCAGTGGACGGAAACCGTCCTTCAGGCCAGCCACGTCTATTTCGGGGTTCTCGAGCTGGACATGCGCTCGGCGCAGAACGCGCTGCGCCTCAAGCGCGCGCTGCAATCCGAGGACCTGCCCTTCAACAAGGTGCGCTTTGCGCTGAACCGCGCGCCCGGTTTCACCGACCTGAGCGGCAAGAGCCGGGTGAAACGCATGGGCGAATCGCTGGGGATCTCGATCGACCTGTTGCTGTCGGACGGCGGCAAGCAGGTCATGCAGGCCTGCGACCACGGCCTGCCGCTGTCGAACTCGGCGCCGAAGAACCCGTTGCGCAAGGATATCGTCAAGCTCGCGGCCTCGCTGTTCCAAGTCACGCACAGCGATGCCGAGGCCGCCTGAAGGGGATAGGGGCACATGTTCTCGAAATACAAGAAACCCGGCGCCGCAGCGGCGCCGCAGGCCAGCGCCCAGAACGCGACCGTCACGGAGCTGAAACCCGCGTCGCAGGCAGCGGTGGCCACCAGCCTGCGCCGCCCGATGCCGGTCAAGCCCGCCGAAGCCGCCGCGATCGACAAGGAACGCAAGCGCAAGGAACGGATGCAGGAAATCAAGCTGGACCTGCACAAGGGCCTGCTGGAAAACCTGAACCTCGCCGCGCTGGAACATGCGACCGAGGCGGAGCTGCGCGCCGAGATCAGCACGATCGCGGGCGAGATCCTGGAACAGAAGGGCATCGTGCTGAACCGCGAGGATCGGCAGACCCTGAACAAGGAACTCTATGATGAGGTGACGGGCCTCGGCCCGCTCGAGACGCTGCTCCAGGACGAGACCGTCAGCGATATCCTGGTCAACGGTCCGCACCAGATCTTCGTGGAACGCGGCGGCAAGCTGCAACTCAGCGACGTCACCTTCAAGGACGAACGCCACCTTCTGCGGATCATCGACAAGATCGTGTCCGCCGTGGGCCGGCGGGTCGACGAATCGAACCCCTATGTCGACGCGCGCCTGGCCGACGGGTCGCGCTTCAACGCCATGGTGCCGCCGATCGCGGTGGACGGCAGCCTGGTGTCGATCCGGAAGTTCAAGAAGGACAAGCTGGGCATCGACGACCTGATCCGCTTCGGCGCCTTCACCGAGGAGATGGCCGCCTATCTGCAGGCCGCCGTCGCCACGCGCCTGAACGTCATCGTCTCGGGCGGGACCGGCTCGGGCAAGACGACCACGCTGAACGCGCTGTCGTCGTTCATCGACAACTCGGAACGCATCCTGACCATCGAGGATACCGCGGAACTCCAGCTTCAGCAGATCCACGTGGGCCGGATGGAAAGCCGACCGCCCAACGTCGAGGGCAAGGGCGAGGTGTCGCCCCGCGACTGTCTCAAGAACGCCCTGCGGATGCGCCCCGACCGCATCATCGTGGGCGAGACGCGCGGCGCCGAGGTGATCGACATGCTGCAGGCCATGAACACCGGCCACGACGGCTCGATGACCACGATCCACGCCAACAACGCGCGCGACGGGATCAGCCGCCTGGAGAACATGATCGCCATGGCCGGGATCGAGATGCCGCTGAAGGCCGTGCGCAGCCAGATCGCGTCTGCCGTCAACCTGATCGTGCAGGCCAGCCGCCTTCAGGACGGCTCGCGCCGGATGACCTCGATCACCGAGATCACGGGCATGGAAGGCGACGTGATCTCGATGCAGGAGATCTTCCGCTTCCAGCGCGTGGGCCTGACGCCCGACAACAAGATCATCGGCCACTTCACGGCGACCGGCGTGCGCAGCCACTTCTCGGAACGCTTCCGGATGTGGGGCTATGACCTGCCGGCCTCGATCTACGAACCCACGAAGATGAGCTGAGGAGCCGGCACATGAGCGCAGAACCGATCATCTATGGCCTGATCTTCGTGGCCGTGCTGGTGCTGGTCGAAGGCATCTACCTGGTGGCCTTCGGCAAGTCGATCAGCCTCAACAGCCGCGTCAACCGCCGGCTGGAAATGCTCGACAAGGGCACGCGCCGCGAACAGGTGCTGGAACAACTCCGCAAGGAGATGCAGCAGCACATGAAATCGCGGTCGATCCCGCTCTATTCGCTGCTGGCCGAACGCGCGCAGAAGGCGGCCATCGCCTTCACGCCCCGGCAATTGATCATGGTCATGGCGGGCCTTGCGGCTTTCGCCTTCGTGGGCCTTTCCGTCGGCACCGAAACCGCCGTTCCGGTGCGCGCGGCGCTGGCCGTGTTCATCGGCGTGGGCGGCGTCTGGATGTGGGTCAACCACAAGGCCAAGAAGCGCCTGAGCATGATCGAGGAACAATTGCCCGACGCGGTGGAACTGATGGTGCGCTCGCTGCGGGTGGGCCACCCCTTCTCGTCGGCCATCGGCATCGTGTCGAACGAGGTGCAGGACCCCCTGGCCACCGAATTCGGCATCATCGCCGACGAGGCCGCCTATGGCCGCGAGATCGGCGAGGCCCTGCGCGAGATGGCCGAGCGGCTGGACATGCAGGACCTGCGCTTCCTGGCCGTCGCCGTGACGATCCAGCAGCAATCGGGCGGCAACCTGGCCGAGATCCTCGACGGTCTGGCCAAGGTGATCCGCGCCCGCTTCCGGCTGTTCCGCCGCGTCAAGGCCATCACCGCCGAGGCGCAATGGTCGGGCAAGTTCCTGTCGGGCTTCCCGCTGCTCTGCCTGGTCGCCACGCTGGTCTCGGATCCGAATTACTATGACGAGGTCATGACCCACCCCTATTTCATTCCCGCCTGCTTCTTCGTGGGCATCACCCTGACGCTGAACCTGATCGTGATGCGCTGGCTGACGAACATCAAAGTCTGATCGGAGCCCGGACATGGAATTCCTTTCCTCCATCAACACCATGCTGACCAGCCAGCTGGGACCGTTCGGACCCATCATCGTGGTCGGCGTTCTGGGCCTGTTCATGATCCTGATCGTCGTGGCGATGATGCTGAACCAGCCCGAGGATCCGCTGAAGAAGCTCAAGCGCGCGCAGGCCGCACCGCAGAAGAACAAGGTCGAACGCGAGCGCCTGCGCCAGGCCGGCCGCAACGAGCAGCTCGAGAAATTCGCGACCTTCCTCGAACCCAAGAACGTCGAGGAATTGTCGGCGGTGCAGCTGAAGCTGGCACAGGCGGGCTATCAGTCGAAGGACGCGGTGCGCCTGTTCCATTTCATGCAGTTCGCGCTGGGCATCGCGGGCCTGCTGGCGGGCCTGTTCTATGTCCTCGTGCTGAACTCGGACGTGGTCTTCACCACGCAGCAACTGGCCATGTACACGATCGGACCCGGCGGCGCGGGCTACATGCTGCCGAAATACTGGGTCACAAGGCGCGTCGAGGAACGCAAGACCAAGATCACCGA
Source organism: Paracoccaceae bacterium (assembly GCA_006227805.1). Taxonomy (GTDB): domain Bacteria; phylum Pseudomonadota; class Alphaproteobacteria; order Rhodobacterales; family Rhodobacteraceae; genus JAGYKE01. Next base: position 2,598 of record SBFT01000332.1, on the reverse strand, counting down.
AGGCTTTCCCGACGCGCTCGACATGATGCTGGTCTGCGTCGAGGCCGGCCAGTCGCTGGACCAGTCCATCATCCGCGTCGCCAGGGAACTGCGCGCCTCCTATCCGCAGCTGGCCGATGAATTCGACATCGTCAGCTACGAGATGAAGGCGGGCAAGGACAAGCCCACGGTCCTGCGCGACCTGGGCACCCGCTGCGGCGTGCAGGACGTGTCCTCCTTCGTCACCGTGATGATCCAGTCGCAGACCTTCGGGACCTCGATCGCCGAGGCGCTGCGGGTCTACGCGGGCGAGATGCGCGACAAGCGCGTGATGCGTGCCGAGGAAGCCGCAAACAAGTTGCCAACCAAGATGACGCTTGCCACTATGATGCTGACAGTTCCGCCGCTTCTGGTGATCCTGGTGGGTCCGTCGATCCACAACATCAGCCAGATGGGGCAGTGATCCGGCAGAAAAGGGGATGACATGCGCAGGCGGCCTGAAGGTTCAAGACCGCGCATCGTTCCCCTGACCCTGATCCTGGCCTTCGGATTGGCCGCCTGTTCCCCGGGCGGCTTTTCCCGTTCCAAGGACGACCCTTTCGCACCGGGCCCCGACCTGCGCGCCGAGGCCGTCGACGGGGTCGAGGTGGGCCACCGCCTGATGCAGGCGGGCCAGTACGAGCTGGCGCTTCAGGCCTTCACCCGCGCGGCGCTGGACCAGGGCCTGACGCCCGAGATCCTGTCCTCGATGGGCTCGGCCAATCTGGGGCTGGGGCGGCTCGGGCAGGCCGAAAGCCTGTTGCGCCGCGCCGTCGACGCCGATCCGGAATGGCCCGAAGCCTGGAACAACCTGGGCGTCGTTCTCATCGAACGGGGCAAGACGGCGGAAGCCGTCCAGATCTTCCAGAAGGCCTTCGCGCTGGACAATGGCGAAAGTGACGCGATCCGGGACAATCTGCGCTTTGCTCTCGCAAAATCGGAAAATCCTGATAACATCACGACCTTAGAACAAGAATACAAACTCGTCCGCCGGGGAAGCAGCGACTTCCTCATCCAGCGAGACGGGTGACGAGGCAAGAGCAGTAAAGGACGCATCAATGCGCCACCCCATTTTCCTGAGCGTTTGCCTTGCGGGGGCATTCACCCTGTCGGCTTGCGCGAAAACCGGCGACCGGACGGTCGAACGCGCCTTCCAGGACGTCAACGTGATCGAGGAATCGAACCTCTCGGACGTGATGCTGACGGTCGCCGACCCGAACGAAGCCGTCGCCTATTTCACCCGCACCACCAAGCAGCATCCCGACCGCATCGATTACCAGCGCGGGCTGGCGGTGTCTTTGGTGCGCGCCAAGCGCAACACCGAGGCCACCGCGGCCTGGGCGCGCGTCGTCAAGATGGACGGCGCCACGCCGGATGACAGCGTCGATTACGCCGACGCCCTGATCCGCGCGGGCGACTGGGAGACCGCCGAAAGCGTGCTGGATGCCGTGCCCCCCACGCACGAGACCTTCAACCGCTATCGCCTCGAAGCCATGGTGGCGGATGCCAACAAGGACTGGACCCGCGCGGACAGCTTCTACGAGATCGCCATGGGTCTGACGACGCGCCCGGCGGGCGTCCTGAACAACTGGGGCTTTTCCAAGCTGACCCGCGGCGATTTCGCCGAGGCCGAGCGTCTGTTCGGCGAGGCGATCCGCCAGGACGAAACGCTGTTCACCGCCAAGAACAACCTGATCCTGGCGCGCGGCGCCCAGCGCAATTATGCGATGCCGGTGATCCCCGTCACCCAGACAGAACGCGCGCAACTGCTGCATACGCTGGGTCTGTCGGCGGTCAAGCAGGGCGACGTCGAAACCGGCAAGGGACTTCTGCGGGACGCGATCGAGACCCATCCCCAGCATTTCGAGGAAGCGGTGCGCTCGCTGCGCGCCCTCGAAGCCGCGTAAGGCGCAAGACCGATGACCATCACCGCGGCGGCGGCCCTGTGGTATCTGCCCTTCGTGCTGCCGCTGTGTCTCTACACGGCCTTCACCGACATGCGCGAGATGCGCATCACCAACCAGACCGTGCTGGCGCTGGCCGGGCTGTTCCTGGTGCTGGGGCTGATCACCCTGCCCCTGCCGGAATACGGTCTTCGACTGGTGCAGGGGGTGATCGTCCTGCTGATCGGCGTGCTTCTGAACGCGGCCGGCGTGATGGGGGCGGGTGACGCCAAGTTCATCGCCGCCGCCGCCCCCTATGTCCCGCGCGAAGACGCGATGCTGGTCCTGATGATCTACGCGGCGACCCTTCTGGGCGCCTTCTGCGCGCATCGTCTGGCCAAGCACACCGCCCTGCGCCGCATCGCACCCCATTGGCGCAGCTGGGACCAGGGCAACAAGTTCCCCATGGGCCTGGCGCTGGGCGGAACCTTCGCGATCTATCTTATCCTGGGCGCGCTGCGCGGCGCCTGACGCGCCCCGGCGCACTGCGCTGCGCCCGCGGAAATCACGCCTTTCGGCCCAATCCTGCCACAAATTTCTGCCACGAAACCGAAAAACAAAGTTTCGAGGCCTATCGATGAACATGCAGCCCAAGGCCGTCCTGGCCCCGCCGCCGCCCCGCTCGCTGAAAAAGTCT
>SBFT01000371.1 GCA_006227805.1 Paracoccaceae bacterium | reverse complement strand
ACGCAGGCAAACTGATCACACTGGCCTGTAAACTGGGACCACTCGAGATCAAGCGCGTCTACGCAGATGCACGAAAACGCGTTGATTGGTGCGAAGCGCCCGGCTTCAACATGATCCACGCCGGTTGTGGCAAAAATGCCGCCGATATCCTGCTGGCGATTGAAGCCGTCGACCTGGCGCATAAAGGCAGGATCGGCACCTTCGTCCTTGCGTCCAGCGATAGCGATTTTTGCCACTTGGCGCACAGGTTGCGCGAAGCTGGATTGCATGTTCTGGGCGTTGGCGAAGCAAAGACCGGTGAACGTTTCCGCAAGTCTTGCAGCGCCTTTCACGAGTTGCAGCAACCGAATGGAACGACTAGCGACGACGATCTCGATGCCAAGATACGCGCTGTCTTCAAGCAGTCGCCAGACCAGAAAAGCATCACCGTCGAAAAGCTGAACGAGCAGTTGTGGCAACAATTCAAGGTGAAGATCAGAGACATAGATGAAGGTGGCTGGAAGAGTTATCTGTCTTCGCACAAAGAACTTTATAGCTTTGAAAAGAAGGGCTCGACCACGAACGTCACCCTTCTGACCTGACTGCCGGGTGGTGTCCGGCAAGCGTAGCTGACATATCTGTCGCCAAGGATTCCCGTTGACGACAAGGCACCCCATGACCCGGATCATCACCTCGTTCTCGCAAGTCTCCGACCGCTACGAGGCCGCCTTCGTCGATCTCTGGGGCTGCGTGCATGACGGCGTGCGCGCCCTGCCCGAGGCGGTTTCTGCCTTGCAGGCCTACCGCGCGCAGGGTGGCGTCGTGGTGCTGGTGACGAATTCGCCCCGCGCCCGGTCGGGGGTCGAGAAGCAGCTGGACCTCTTCGGGGTGCCCCGCGACGCGTGGGACAGTATCGCCACCAGCGGCGACAGCGCGCGCGCCGCGATGTTTCGCGGCGTCGTGGGCCGCAAGGTCTGGTTCATCGGCGAGGCGCGCGACACCCGCTTCTTCGATCCCATCCATATCGTCGAGGACCCCGTCGAGATCGAACAGGTGCCGCTGGAAGACGCCGAAGGCATCGTCTGCACCGGCCCATTCGATCCGCTGGCCGATCCCGCGACCATGCGGCCGCAGTTCCTTTACGCCAAGACCAGGGGAATGAAGTTCCTCTGCGCCAATCCCGACATCGTCGTCGACCGGGGCGAGACGCGGGAATGGTGCGCGGGCGCCTTGGCGCGGCTTTACACCGAGATGGGGGGTGAAAGCCTCTATTTCGGCAAGCCGCATCCGCCGATCTACGACCTGGCCCGCCGCCGCCTGGCGCAGGTGAGACCCGGCATTCCCGACAGCGCGATCATCGCCATCGGCGACGGCATCCACACCGACATCCAGGGCGCCATGGGCGAGGATATCGACAGTCTCTTCATCTCGGGCGGCCTGGCCGCGGGCGAGACGAGAACCGCGCATCAGCCCGACGCCGCGGCGCTGGAGGCGTTCCTGCAAAAGGAAATGTCCAGCCCCACCTACACGATCGGCAAGCTGCGCTGACCGATTCAGCGCTTGCATTTCTGCAGTCGCGAAGTAATAAAGTTGCCGAAACGCGGAAGCGTGCTAACTGAATATTACTTTCCCGAATCGCGTCCGGAGGACGACATGTTGGACAACCTGCCCCGCGGAACGATCTGCATCGAAGACATCGAGATGGGGATGTCGCGGTATCTGCAGAAGACGGTGACCGACCGCGACATCGAGATGTTCGCCGAAGTATCCACCGACCGCAATCCGGTGCACCTCGACGACGATTACGCCCGCGACACGATCTTCGAGGGCCGCATCGCCCACGGGATGCTGACCGCGGGTCTGATCTCGGCCGTGATCGGGGAACAATTGCCCGGACATGGCACGGTCTACCTGGGCCAGTCGCTGAAGTTCCTGGCCCCCGTGCGCCCCGGCGACACGGTCCATGCCGAGGTCAAGGTGATCGGCATCGACTTCGCCAAGCGCCGCGTGCAACTCGATTGCCATTGCGCGGTCGCGGGCAAGAAGGTGCTGATCGGCGAGGCGACCGTGCTTGCCCCCTCGCGCAAGTTCGACTGACGCTGCCTTCCGCTTCGGACAACCCGGCCCGGGCGATCTTTCGCCGGGCCGGTTTTGCGTTCGGGGGCGTTTGGTGTATCCTGTCCTCCATTCGATCTGTTCCGATCCAAACCGGGAAGGAGAGACGACATGGACGCCATCCGGACCATGCAGACGGCGCGGGCCCTTCTGGACGCGCAGGGCGGCAAGGCCGAGGCCGAGGCGGCCCGGCGCGCCCGCGAAATGGCCGCCGCAGGCAAGAACGGCGAGGCCGAGACCTGGCACAGGATCCGCCAGGCGATCCGGCAATTGCGCGGGCCGATCTCGACCTGACAGGCGGCGCACGGGAAAGACCGGCCTGACCGCTCCGCCGGGGTCCACCGGGCGGCTTGCACAGGCGCGCCCATGACGCTACCCCTGCGTTCCATGCGGATCATCCGGGATTATCTCTATGTCGATGCCCAGGATCGCGGCGCCTCTGCCGCGATCGGCAATTTCGACGGCGTGCATCTGGGCCATCGCGCGGTGATCGACCTGGCGCGCCGGGCAGCGCCTGACGCCCCCCTGGGTGTCCTGACCTTCGAGCCCCACCCGCGCGAGTATTTCGCCCCAGACGCGCCGCCCTTCCGGCTGATGAGCCGCTCGGCCCGCGCCTCGCGTCTGGAAAAGCTGGGGGTGGAACGGCTCTACGAGTTGAACTTCAACGCCAGTCTCGCCGGCCTTTCGCCCGAGGCTTTCGCGCGGCGCGTGCTGAAGGACGGGCTGGGTTTGGCCCATGTGGTCGTGGGCGCGGATTTCTGTTTCGGCCAGGGCCGCTCGGGCAGCGCGCAGGACCTGGCGCGGTTCGGCGCCGAGATGGGGTTCGGCGTCACCATCGCGCCCCTTCTGGAACGCGGGACGGGCACGGTCTCGTCGACCGCCATCCGCAACGCGCTGTCCGAAGGCCGGCCGCGCGACGCCGCCGCGATGCTGGGCCATTGGCACCGGATCGAAGGCCCGGTCGTGGGCGGCGAACAGCGCGGGCGCGAACTGGGCTATCCCACCGCCAACATGTCGATCGCGGGCCTGCACCCGCCCGCCTTCGGGGTCTATGCGGTGCTGGTCGACGTGATGACGGGCCCGCACAAGGGATCCTATCACGGCGCGGCCTCGCTGGGCGTGCGGCCCATGTTCAACGGCGAGGTCCCCAATATCGAGACCTTCCTCTTCGATTTCTCGGGCGATCTCTACGGGGCGACCCTGTCGGTGGCGCTGGTCGACTACCTGCGCCCCGAGGCGAAATTCGACAGCCTTCAGGCCCTGATCGACCAGATGGACGCCGATTGCGCCCGCGCCCGCGACATCCTGGGCGCGCTGGCATGAGCGATCCGATCGACCGGACGGGCCTGGCCCCGCGCTTCTGGGAACGCAAGCCGCTGTCGCGCCTGTCCCGGAGGGAATGGGAGGCGCTCTGCGACGGCTGCGGCAAGTGCTGCCTGAACAAGCTCGAGGACGAGGACACGGGCGAGGTCGCGCTGACCCGTATCGCCTGCCGCCTCTTCGACGACGCGACCTGCCGCTGCAGCCAATACACGATCCGCCACCAGTTCGTGCCCGAATGCATCGTGCTGAAGCCCGGCAACATCGAGGACAACCTCTACTGGATGCCGCTCACCTGCGCCTATCGCCTGGTCCACGAGGGGCGGCCGCTCTTCGACTGGCACCCGCTGGTTTCGGGCGATCCCGAGACGGTGCACGCCGCGGGCGTCTCGATGCGGGGCGCGACCCTGCCCGAGTTCGAGATCGACCTGGAAGACTGGGAAGACCACATCATCGAGGAGCCGCTCTGATGTATCTCGCCTCCGACAACACGGGCCCTGTCCATCCGCGGATCATGGACGTCCTGGCAGAGGCCAACGAGGGC
>SBFT01000196.1 GCA_006227805.1 Paracoccaceae bacterium | reverse complement strand
GCCGAGATACGGTCTGTCAAATCCTGCGTCACGCCCGCGGCCACCGCCGCCTTGCCGTCGGCCTCGGCGATCAGCAGGACCGCGCCCGACCCGATGCGCGCCTTGTGCGCGTCGATCAGGGGCGGCAGGTCCTTTCCGCCGACGCCACTGACGACCTGCGCCACCAGCCTGACGCCGCCCACTTCGCGCGCCTGAGGTTCAGCCTTGGCGCCACCGCCACCGGCCATGGCCAGGTCGCGGCGCAGTTGCGCGACTTCCGCTTCCAGCGCGCGGGCGCGCGACAGAAGCTCGGCCTGCTTGGTCTTGGCGTCCTCGATCCCTTGCGCCTTCAGCTGGTCGCGCATCGCCGCGAAGGCCTGGGCCTGGTCCGCCAGCCAGTCCAGCGCCGCCTGGCCCGTCAGCGCCTCGATCCGGCGCACGCCGGCCGAGGAGGCCGCGTCCTGCACGATCGCGAAGGCGCCGATATCGCCGGTGCGCTGCACATGGGTGCCGCCGCAGAGCTCGATCGAATAGGTCGCGCCGTCATGGCCCTTGGCCGATCCCGGCTGGCGGCCCATCGAGACCACGCGCACCTCGTCGCCGTATTTCTCGCCGAAGAGCGCCTGCGCGCCCAGGGCGCGGGCGTCGTCCGGCGACATGATGCGCGTCTCGACGGGCGCGTTCTGGCGGATATAGGCGTTGACCTCGGCCTGGACGCGGGTCAACTCGCCCGGGGACAGCGCCTTGGCATGGCTGAAATCGAAGCGCAGCCGGTCCGGCGCGTTCAGCGACCCGCGCTGCGCCACATGCGGTCCCAGCGCCTCACGCAGGGCCTCGTGCAGCAGGTGGGTGGCGCTGTGATTGGCGCGGATCGCGGTGCGGCGGGCATGATCGACTTCCAGAACGACCGCGTCGCCCTTGGCCAGGGTGCCCTCGAGCACTTCGCCCATGTGGACGAAGACGCCGGCGGCCTTCTTCGTGTCGGTGATCCTGACCCGCGCGCCATCGCTGCGCAGGAGGCCGCTGTCGCCGACCTGGCCACCGCTTTCGGCATAGAAGGGCGTCTGGTTCAGCGCGATCTGCACGGTCTCGCCCTGCGAGGCAGACCGGACCGCCGCGCCGTCGCGCACCAGGGCCACGACCTGGCCTTCCGCCGTTTCGGTGTCATAGCCCAGGAAATCCGTGGCGCCGTTCTGGTCGGCGATATCGAACCAGATCGCGGCATCCGCGGCCTCGCCCGACCCGGCCCAGGCGGCGCGCGCCTTGGCCTTCTGTTCGGCCATGGCGGCGTCGAACCCACCGGTATCGACCGCGCGGCCCTTCTCGCGCAGGGCGTCCTGCGTCAGGTCCAGCGGAAAGCCATAGGTGTCATAGAGCCGGAAGGCCGTCTGCCCCGGCAGGTCCGCCCCTTCGGGCAGCGCCGCCAGTTCCTCGTCCAGAAGCTTCAGACCCCGGTCGAGCGTCTGCTTGAAGCGGGTTTCCTCCAGCTTCAGCGTCTCCTCGATCAGCGCCTGCGCGCGCGTGAGTTCCGGATAGGCTGCCCCCATCTGGCGCACCAGCGCCGGCACCAGGCGGTGCATGACCGGATCCTTCGCGCCCAGAAGATGGGCATGGCGCATGGCGCGGCGCATGATGCGGCGCAGGACATAGCCGCGCCCGTCATTCGACGGCATCACCCCGTCCGCGATCAGGAACGAGGTCGAGCGCAGATGGTCCGCGATCACCCGGTGATGCACCCGGCCGGGGCCATCGGGGTCGCTGTTCGTCGCGTCGGCGGCGGCCTCGATCAGGCTGCGGATCAGGTCGGTGGCATAGTTGTCGTTGGTGCCCTGCAACAGCGCGGCCACCCGTTCGATACCCATGCCGGTGTCGATCGACTGCGCCGCCAGTTCGCGGCGGGTGCCGTCCTCGAACTGTTCGTATTGCATGAAGACCAGGTTCCAGATCTCGACGAAACGGTCGCCGTCCTCCTCGGGGCTGCCCGGAGGGCCGCCCCAGTATTTCTCGCCATGGTCGAAGAAGATCTCGGTGCAGGGGCCGCAGGGGCCGGTGGGGCCCATCATCCAGAAATTGTCGTTGGTGGGGATGCGGATGATGCGGTCATCCGGCAGGCCCGCGACCTTCTTCCAGATCGCCGCCGCTTCGTCGTCGGTGTGGTAGACGGTCACCAGAAGACGGCTGGCGTCGATGTCCAGTTCCTTCGTGATCAGTTCCCAGGCGAAGGGGATCGCCTCGGCCTTGAAGTAGTCGCCGAAGCTGAAATTGCCCAGCATCTCGAAGAAGGTATGGTGGCGCGCGGTATAGCCCACATTGTCGAGGTCGTTGTGCTTGCCGCCGGCACGCACGCATTTCTGCGCGGTGGTCGCGCGCTTGTAGTCGCGCGTCTCGACCCCGGTGAAGAGGTTCTTGAACTGGACCATCCCGGAATTCGTGAACATCAGGGTGGGGTCGTTGCGCGGCACGAGCGGCGAACTGGGGACGACCTCGTGGCCCTGTTTCGCGAAGTAATCAAGGAAACTCGATCGGATGTCGTTCAGCGTGGGCATGAGGGGGCGCGTCCATCAGGGCATTGGCGGTCCGGCCTGAAATAGCGGCACAGCCAGCCCCTGTCCACAGCCCGATTGGGGCCTGAAACGAAACAGGGCAGCACCTTGGCCACCCTGCTGTCCTGTGCGCATGGCGCGGGTCCGCGACCCGCGCCGCGGATGTCACGCTTCGAGGATATCGTCGTCGGTGCCGCTGTCGTCCGACATCCCGAAATCCAGGCCATGGGCGGCGCGGATCTTGTCCTCGATCTCCAGCGCGATGGCCTGGTTCTCCTTCAGGAAGGCCTTGGCGTTCTCGCGCCCCTGGCCGATGCGTTCGTCGCCATAGCTGAACCATGCGCCCGATTTCTCGACCACGCCGGCCTTGACGCCCAGGTCCAGAAGCTCGCCCGTCTTCGAGATGCCCTCGCCATACATGATGTCGAATTCCACCTGCTTGAACGGCGGCGCCACCTTGTTCTTGACGACCTTGACGCGGGTGGCGTTGCCCACGACCTCGTCGCGGTCCTTGATCGCGCCGATGCGGCGGATGTCGAGGCGGACCGAGGAATAGAATTTCAGCGCATTGCCCCCCGTCGTCGTCTCGGGGCTGCCGAACATCACGCCGATCTTCATGCGGATCTGGTTGATGAAGATCACCATGCAGTTCGAGCGGCTGATCGAACCGGTCAGCTTGCGCATGGCCTGGCTCATCAGGCGGGCTTGCACGCCGACGCTCGAATCGCCCATGTCGCCTTCCAGCTCCGACTTGGGCGTCAGCGCCGCGACCGAATCGACCACGACCATGTTGACCGCCCCCGAGCGCACCAGCGTGTCGGTGATTTCCAGCGCCTGTTCGCCGGTGTCGGGCTGGCTGATCAGCAATTCGTCCAGGTCCACGCCCAGCTTGCGCGCATAGAGCGGGTCCAGCGCGTGTTCGGCGTCGACGAAGGCGCAGACGCCGCCCTTCTTCTGCTGTTCCGCGATGCAGTGCAGCGTAAGCGTGGTCTTGCCCGAGCTTTCGGGGCCGTAGATCTCGACGATGCGGCCCATCGGCAGGCCACCGATCCCCAGCGCGATGTCGAGGCCCAGCGAGCCCGTCGAACTGGCCGCGATTTCCGGCATGGGGTTGTCCCCCCCAAGCTTCATGATCGAGCCCTTGCCGAACTGGCGTTCGATCTGGGCCAGCGCGCTGTCGAGCGCCTTCTGCTTGTCTGCGTTGGGCTTGGTCTTCATAGTCAGGAGATCTGCCATAGCGGTTTCGCTTTCCTTATTGTCACAGCCGGTGCCGGGCGGCAATCACTGCTTTGTTCACCTCTTGTTCCTTATGCGATCAAAACGGGAACATTTCAACAGGATTTTCGGCAAATCCTACTGTTTCCGATCCGGGTTAAGGAGTAGTTTACGGCGCAAGAGGGATCACGATTTCCGGGGGAACCGCTCCAGGTGCTTGTTTTCGTTAAGGAAAGGCTGGTGATCCTGGCGGTTCCCAAGACGGGAACGACCGCGCTCGGGACGGCGCTGGGTCCGCGTGCCGACATCGTCGTCCGCGACCCGCCCGATCTGAAACATGCGCCCCTCTACCGCTATGACCGCTTCTTCCGGCCGATCTTCGAGAAGGTCTGCGACGCGCGGATGGAAACGCTTGCCGTGATGCGCGAACCGGTGGACTGGCTGGGCAGCTGGTATCGCTACCGGCGGCGTCCCTTCATGCTGGACAAGCCCAACGGCACGCATGGGATCACCTTCGACGACTTCGTGGCCGCCTATTGCAAGGGCGAGCGCCCCGGTTTCGCCGATGTCGGCAGTCAGGCGCGCTTCCTCCAGCCCCGTCCCGGCGGCGCGCCGCTGACGCATCTCTTCCGCTACGAGGATCAGCCGCGCCTTCTCGCGTTTCTCGAGGCGCGGCTTGGGCCGATCCCCGACCTCGGGCGCGAGAACGTCTCTCCCGCGATGGACCTCGGCCTCTCGCGGAAGATGGCCGCGCGCCTGCGCCGCAAATGCCCCGAGGACTTCGCCCTTTACGACAGCATCGCGGCTTCGGGGGCTGCGGGGTTGAGCTGATCATGCACCGTCTCGGTCAGCTGGCCGAGCGAGAAGGGCTTGGGCAGGAAGATGGCGTTCGGCATCTCGAGCCCGGTTCCGCCCATCGCGCCCTCGGCATAGCCCGAGACGAAGATCACCCGCACATCGGGCCGCGCCTGGCGGGCTTCGCGCACCCAGGTGGGGCCGTCCTTGCCGGGCATCACCACGTCGGTGACGAAGAGATCGACGTTCAACTCGGGGTCTTCCAGCGTGCGCAGCGCCTCCTCGGCGCTGTCGGCCTCGATCACCGTGTAGCCGCGCAGGCGCAGCGCCCGCGAGGCGAAGGCGCGCACCGGCGCCTCGTCCTCGACCAAGAGCACGACGCCGTCGCCATGCCGCACAGGGGCGCGGCGTGGCGCGGGGGCGGCGGCGACAGGGTCATCGGCCTGCCTGGCGCGGGCCGGAAAGATCAGGGTGAAGCAGGTGCCGCTGCCCAGCGCGCTGTCCACGAAGATGTAGCCGCCGGTCTGCTTGACGATGCCATAGGCGGTGGACAGGCCCAGACCCGTCCCCTCGCCCGTGCGCTTGGTGGTGTAGAAGGGCTCGAACACCTTCTGCAGCTTGTCGGGCGCGATGCCGGTTCCCTGGTCGATGACCTTGACCGAGACGTAGTCCCCCGGCGGCACCGTCGCGCGGTCGCGCTCCAGCGGTTCGGCGATCCGCAGCATCTCGGTCACGATGCGGATCTCGCCCCCGTCCGGCATCGCGTCGCGCGCGTTCACCACAAGGTTCATCAGCACCTGTTCCAGCTGCCGCTTGTCGGCGCGGATCGCGCCCAGGACCGGATCGTGGCTGAGGCTGAGCGTCACCTTCTCGCCCACCAGCCGGTTCAGCAGATGCGTCAGGTCGGCCAGCGTGTCGCGCATGTCCAGAAGTTCGGGCCGCAGGGTCTGCTTGCGCGAGAAGGCCAGCAACTGGCCCACCAGGGCGGCCGCGCGGTTGGAATTCTGGTTGATCTGCATCAGGTCGCCATAATCCTCGTCGCCGGGATCGTGGCGCAGCAGCAACAGGTCGCAATGGCCTGAAATCGCCGTCAGAAGATTGTTGAAGTCATGGGCGACGCCACCGGCCAGCTGGCCGATCGCCTGCATCTTCTGGCTCTGGACGAATTGCGCCTCGAGGGTCTTGAGTTCGGTCGCGTCGCTGAGCACGGCGATGAGACGCTCCTCGGTGCCCGGCGGCAGCGGCGACAGCGTGACCTGCACGAATTTCTCGGTCTCGTGCCCGACCAGGCGCAGCACCTCCGAGCGCTTGACCTGCGCGCCGCGCCCCACCTCGGCCAGCCAGTCGTCGATGGGACGGCCCAGCCCTTCCATCAGTTCGGGCAGGCGCGCGCCCCTGCCCTCGCGCCCCAGAAGCGCCGTGGCCGCCGCATTGGCCCGCGTCACGCAGCCCCGGGCGTCGAGCTTCAGCAAGGCCACCGGCAACGCGTCGAACGCGCCGTGATCATGGTCCGCGGCCGGGGTCAGGGGCACCAGGAATACCTCGCTTCGGCCGGCCGAAACCTCGTGCTGGCTGACCAGGAACCGGGCGTGACCGGTGGCGGTGGCCGCGACATGCACGCCGCCTTGCCGCAGCGGCAGGTCGGTGAACAGCCGGTCCAGCGCCGTGACGCGCTTGCCGATGACGGTGCGGGCGGCCTCGTTCATGTGCAGGATGGCGCCCGTGCGCGCCACGATCAGCAGCGGCACCGGGATCGCGTCCGCGTTGCGGCCCTGGCCCGGTTCGGGCAGATCGTCGATCCGCCAGAGATATTCCGCATTCTCCAGCCGGTGCACCGACAACCGCACGGGCCCCGCGCGCGTGACGATGTCCTCGGACATCGCGCCGCGCTGCTCGGCGCGCGTCTGAAGGCGGTGGATGACCATGTCGGGATTGGCCAGAAGACCGCGCAGGGTCCGGCCCAGGCTGGCCTCGAGACTGGCGTGGAACCGGCCGCGCGCCGCGGGGTTGGCGGCGGCGATCTGGCCATCCTGCGTGACCAGCAGGCTGGCGGCGGCGTCGTTGTGGAAGATGCGGGCCAGTTCGGCCCGCGTGCGCATCCGGATCCGCGCCCGCACCGCGTCCGACACCGCCAGGCCCAGCGACAGGACCCCCAGCGACAACCCGACCGACAGGAGTGGCAGCGCCGCGGCCCCGACCCGTCCGCTGAGGGCCAGCGCCACCATCACCCCCGCGAGTGCCATCAGCAGGGCCAGCCGTCCCATCCGCCCCGAGAGACGCGGCCCAGCCAGATCGGTGCCGGCACTGATATCGGTCACGCAGGTCTCCCTGGTCAGGACGTTCCGCTTCCTTCTCGCCCGAAACAGGTTAAGCCGTGATTAATCGCACTGGGGCAAGCGAAATTTCTACCAAAGGTTGTATATTGGAAATCATCTTCGCGTCAACAAGGACATGAAGAACCCATCCCCGCCTTCCAGCGGGGAAAACCGGCGGCTGGCCACCGCCTGCCAGTCGGGATTGGCGCCCAGGAACGCCGCGACCGCGTCCTCGTTCTCGATTGCCAGAAGCGAACAGGTCACATGGGCCAGCGCGCCTCCGGGCGCGACCAGGGCCGCGGCCTCTTGCAGGATCGCGCGCTGCATCCCGCACAACTGGTCCAGCCGCGCCTGCGTCAGGGTCCAGCGCGCCTGCGGCTGGCGCCGCCAGGCGCCGCTGCCCGAACAGGGCACGTCGGCCACGACCAGATCGAAGGGGTCCAGCCTCGCCAGGTCGCGCGTTGCGACGCAGTCGATGCGCTGGCCCGCGCGCTCGGCGCGCGGGGCGATGTCGCGCATCCGGCCCGGATCGGCGTCATGGGCCGTGACCTGCGCGCCCGCATCGGCGAAGGCCAGCGCCTTGCCGCCGCCCCCGGCGCAGAAATCCAGCACCCGGCGCGCCGGGAAACGTGACCGGATCTCGGCGACGACGGCCTGCGAGGCGACGTCCTGGAACTCGACGATGCCCTCGGCATAGGCCCGCGACAGGTGCAGGCCGCGGGCCTCGCCCACGACCTCGAGCGCGGTCTCGGCCAGGGGATGCGGACGGGTCTCGACCCCCTCGCCCGCCAGCATCGCCCTAGCCTCTGCCCGCGTCGCGCGGCTGAGGTTGACGCGGAGGAAGACGGGCGCGCGGGCACGCAGGAGGGTCATGACCGCTTCCAGCCCGGGGCCCAGGCTGCGGCGCAGCTCGGGTTCCAGCCAGGCAGGGTAATCCAGCCGCACCGCGTCGGGCCAGGTCGCGGGATCGGGCGCAAAGGCCTTTTCCCCGGGCGTCAGGACGGCGGGCGCATGGCCCTGGCCGGTGAAGATCGCGGACGGGTCCTGCCCCAGCGCGCGCAGCCTTCCGATCATCCGCGCGCGGCCCGTCTCGCCGCCGCCCCAGGCGGCCAGGCTGGACCAGCCGCGCAATCCGTCGAAGACCAGGTCGCGGATCGCCGCGCGGTCCTTCGCGCCCGCAAAGCGGTGCGAGCGCGCCCAGTTGGTCAGCGCCTGTTCCGCCGCCGCTCCCGCCCCGATCCGGTCGAGGATCTCGGCCGCGGCCTGGACCCGCGCGCCCGGCGTCATCAGCCGATCCGGTAGTTCGGGCTTTCGCGGGTGATCTGCACGTCGTGGACGTGGCTTTCCTTCAGCCCCGCCCCGGTGATCTTCACGAAGCGGCAGTTCGTGCGCATCTCGGCGATGGTCGCGCAGCCGGTATAGCCCATGGCCGCGCGCAGGCCCCCCACCAGCTGGTGCAGCACCGCGCCCGCACTGCCCTTGTAGGGGACCTGCCCCTCGATCCCTTCGGGCACCAGCTTGTCGCTGGCTGCGTCCTTCTGGAAATAGCGGTCGGCCGAGCCGCGCGCCATCGCCCCGATCGACCCCATGCCGCGATAGGCCTTGAAGCTGCGGCCCTGGTAGAGGATCACCTCGCCGGGGCTCTCGTCAGTGCCCGCGATCATGCTGCCGACCATCGCGCAGGAGGCCCCCGCCGCGATCGCCTTGGCGAAATCGCCCGAGAACTTGATGCCGCCATCGGCGATCACCGGCACGTCGCCCGCCGCCTGCGCGCAATCCATGATCGCGGTCAGCTGCGGCACGCCCACGCCCGCCACCATGCGCGTCGTGCAGATGCTGCCGGGCCCGATGCCGACCTTGATCGCATCCGCGCCCGCGCCGATCAGCGCGCGCGTAGCCTCGGCCGTGGCCACGTTGCCCGCGACCACCTGCACCTCGTTCGACAGCGTCTTCACCCGCTCGACCGCGCGCGCCACCCCTTCGGAATGGCCATGCGCGGTGTCGATCACGATCAGGTCGCAGCCCGCGTCGATCAGCGCGGCGGACCGCTCGAAGCCTGCGTCGCCCACGGTCGAGGCCGCGGCCACCCGCAGACGGCCCAGCTGATCCTTGCAGGCGGTGGGGTTCACCACCGCCTGTTCGGTATCCTTCAGCGTCAGAAGCCCCGTCAGCTTGCCGTCCTTGTCGGTGACCAGCAGCTTCTCGATGCGGCGCGACTTCATCAGGCTGATCGCCTCGTCCCGGTCGGCCGGCTCGCGCAGGACCGCCAGGTTGTCCGAGGTCATCATCACCCGCACCGGCGTGTCGTCCGATTGCGCGAAGCGCATGTCGCGATTGGTGACGATCCCCAGCACCCGGCGGTTTTCGTCGACCACCGGAAAGCCGGTGAAGCCATAGAGCCGCGTCAGTTCCTTGGCGTCCGCCATCGTCTGGTCGGGCGTCAGGGTGATGGGATTGTAGACGATCCCGCTCTCGAAACGCTTGACGCGGCGTACCTCGCGCGCCTGGTCGGCGATGTCGAGATTGCGGTGGATCACGCCCATCCCGCCGGCCTGGGCCATGGCGATCGCCATGCGCGCCTCGGTCACCGTGTCCATGGCGCTGGACAGAAGCGGGATGTTGAGCGCGATGGACCTGGTCACGAAGGTGCGCGTGTCGGCCGTGCTGGGAAGCACGCTGGACGCCTGCGGCACCAGAAGCACATCGTCGAAGGTGAGGGCCTCGCGAATCTCCATTCCCGGTCACTCCATGGATGTCTCGTTTGGCCGCGACGCTATCGCATGGATTGCGGCGGGTGGAAAGGGCGATACGACATCTGGACATTCCGCGGTCAGGAGCGCGCTCCGGCGCACGAAATCCGGCCGCGATGCCGCAGGCGGGCGACAGGATGACGGGATTGCCGTGGTCCTTCGCCCCGTTCCGCGCTATCTGCCACCCAGAGCAAATTCAGGAGCCAGCATGAGCACCGATCCCCTGGTCGTCTTCACCCCGTCCGGCAAGCGTGGAAGGTTTCCGGTCGGCACCCCGATCCTGACCGCCGCGCGGCAACTGGGTGTCGATCTCGATTCGGTCTGCGGCGGGCGCGGCATCTGCTCGAAATGCCAGATCACGCCCAGCTATGGCGAATTCCCCAAGCATGGCGTGACCGTGGCCGAAGGCGCGCTCTCCGAGTGGAACGCGGTCGAGGAACGCTACCGCTCGAAGCGCGGTCTGAAGGAAGGCCGGCGCCTGGGCTGCCAGGCGACGGTGCAGGGCGACGTGGTCATCGACGTGCCTCCCGAAAGCCAGGTCCACCGCCAGGTCGTCCGCAAGGCCGCAAGCGTGCGCGCGATCACCATGGACCCCGCGACGCGGCTCTATTTCGTCGAGGTCGAGGAACCCGACATGCATTCGCCCACCGGCGATCTGGAACGCCTTGAGCGCGCCCTGAAGGACCAGTGGGACATCCCCGGGATCACGGCGGAATTCTCGATCCTGGCCAAGCTGCAGCCGGTCCTGCGCAAGGGCGGCTGGCGCGTCACCGTGGCGCTTCACCGCGATCACCGGGGCGCCGCGCCGAAACTGGTCGAGATCTGGCCCGGCCTGCACGAGGACGGGCTCTACGGGCTGGCGATCGATCTCGGCTCGACCACGATCGCGGCGCATCTGACGAACCTCGACACCGGCGAGGTGATCGCCTCCTCGGGGCTGATGAACCCGCAGATCCGCTTCGGCGAGGACCTGATGAGCCGCGTCTCCTACGCCATGATGAACCCCGGCGGCGACGCCGAGATGACCCGCGCCGTGCGCGAGGCGCTGAACGACCTGACCGTCGCCATCGCCCAGGAAGGCGGCATCGACCGCGAGCTGATCGTCGAGACCGTCTTCGTCTGCAACCCGGTGATGCACCACCTGCTGCT
>SBFT01000363.1 GCA_006227805.1 Paracoccaceae bacterium | reverse complement strand
GAAGGGACGAAATGATGGCAAAATTTGCCGAACCTGACAAAAATTACGAAAGGATTTGCCAAGCGCATGACCCTGACCGAAGCCGATCTGCGCATCCTCGCCGCTCTGCAATCGGACTGCCGCATCGCCAATGCCGACCTGGCCGAACGCGCGGGCATGTCGCCCTCGGCCTGCTGGCGGCGGGTGCGCGCGCTGGAAGAGGCGGGCGTCATCGACCGATATGCCGCGCAGGTGAACCCCGCCGCCGTGGGGCTGGGGTTCCAGGCGATCGTCCATGTCCACCTGGTGCGCCACGAACGCGACAACCTGACCGATTTCATCCGCGCCGTCGATGCCTGTCCCGAGGTTCAGGAATGCTATGCCACCACAGGCCAGGCCGATTACCACCTGCGCGTCCTGACGCGCGACATCGAGGCCTATAACCGGTTTCTCGAAGGCTTCCTGTTCCGGCTTCCGGCCGTCGCCAGCGCCCAGACCAACGTCGTCCTGCGCACAATCAAGCGCGGCGCGCCGATCGTTCCCTGATCGTGCGGCGTCCCTCCCACAGGTCGGGCGAAACCGCATCGGGACATGCAGCCGGGCTTTGACTTATGGTTAACCTTCTGTAGTCTTGAAGATATTGCCTGGGAAAAGGGGCGGTCGCGGCCGCGGCGGATTGGGGACATGATGAAATTCTTCGCAACCTTCCTGGGGGCAGGGGCCGTGTGCCTTGCCACGACGATCGCGGCCGGGGCCGAACCCCTGCGCGACGCGGTGCGCCATGCGCTTTCCACGAACCCCGCCCTGAAGGCCCGCAGCGCCGAGATGCGGGCGACCGCCTACGAACTGATGCAGCTGAAGGGCGAATTCCAGCCCCTGGTCGAGGTCTTCGGCGATATCGGCCGCCAGGACGTGCGCGATCCGTCCTCGCTGGCGGTTAACGAAAGCGGGATCACCAAGACGCGCAGCCAGATCGGCGTGCGCACCAGCCTCGTGATCTTCGACGGCTTTCGCCGCGCCAACCGCGTCTATGCCGACGCGGCGCGTCTGGATGCCAGCATCTTCAACCTGCTCGACGCCTCCGAGACGATGGCGCTGAACGCGACCGAAGCCTATATCGACGTCTACCGCCACCAGGCCCTGCTGGAGGTTGCCCGGCGCAACGTCGCCAAGCACATCCAGATCGGCCGCCAGGTCCGTGATCTGGTCGAGGCCGGTCGCCTGCCCTTCAGCGACGAGCTGACGATCGACGACCGCATCGGGGCCGCGCGGCTGGCGGAACTGGAAATCCAGCGCGCCGTGCGCGACGCGGTCAGCCGCTATGAACGCGTGATCGGCCGCAAGCCCTCGGGCAACATGGCGCTCACCAATCCGAAACTGCCGCACAGCGCAGATGAACTGGTGCAGACCGCCATCGCGAACAGCTACCGTGTCAAGCGGATGCAGGCGCAGATGGACCAGATCCGCGCCAATGGCGACAGCGTCCTGGCCAGCCGCAGCCCCCGCGTCACGCTGGAAGCGGGCGCCATCGCGGGCGAGAACCGCAACGGGTCCTTCGGCGACCGCGAGGACACATTCGCGGGCGTCTCGATCAACTGGACGATCTACAAGGGCGGCCGCAAGGACGAACGCAACGCGCTGGCCCAGCGCAGCTATGCCGCCGCCTTCGAACGCGACGCCGCCGCGCGCGACGTGCGCGAGATGGCGGACCTGGCCTGGACCAGCCTTGCCACCAATACCGAACGCCTGGCCCAGCTGCGGCGCCAGCTGGACGTCAACCGCACGCTCGTCGATGTCTATGGCGAGGAATTCGAAGCCGCCAAGCGCTCGCTTCTGGACCTGCTGGAAGTCGAGCGCGCCCGCTTCAACGTCGAGTTCGAGGCCGTCAGCGCCGAGGCCAGCCTCGCGTTCAGCCGCTATCGCGTCCTGGCCGCCCAGAGTCGGCTGGCCGCGCATTTCGGCGTCGCCGCCAGCGACATGGCGCTCGAGCCCGGCTTCCACGACAAGGCGCGCAGGCAGACGAATTCCGTCTTCAACATCGCGATCGAGCCCCTGGAATGAGCACCCCGCCCGGACAACCGGGCAAGGTGATCGCGCTGACGCGCGACGACCACGAGCCCGGAGCCGAAGACCGGTCGGACCTGGCGGTCGTCGCATGGCTGGCCCGGGCGCGCGACCGCACCTTCTTCGCCCCCGCCGTGGCCGCGCGCCTGCCGCGCGGCGCCGATCTGACCCGGCCCGAGGTCCTGGCGCGCGCGCTTCAGGCGGTCGGACTGACCTCGCGGCTGGTGTTGCGCGATCCCGGGCGGCTGGACCCGGTGGTGCTGCCCGCGGTCCTGTTCCGCAAGTCCGGGCCTCCGCTGATCCTGACCGCGCTCGATGCGCGGCGCAAGATCGCCACGGTGGTCGACCCGGCCCAGGGCGGGATCGAGACGGAAACCCGCCTGCGCGCCCTGCGCCGCGACCTGGAACCGGGGGTCCTTCTGGTCACCACCGACGAGGACGGCGTGGCCCGGCGTCTCGATCCCCACACCGCGGCCGAGGGCCGCCGTCAGGGCCATTGGTTCTGGGCGGCGGTGCGCGCCAACCGCGCCGCCTGGGCGCAGGTCATGGTGGCGGCGCTCTGCCTCAACATCCTGTCGCTGGCGCTGCCGATCTTCGTGATGAACGTCTATGACCGGGTGATCCCGAACCTGGCCTTCGTCACGCTGTGGACGCTGGCGCTGGGCGTCGCGATCGCGCTGGGGCTGGAACTGCTTCTGCGCGGCCTGCGCGCCGGGCTGATCGAACGCGTGGGCCGGCGCGTCGATCTGAAGGTCGCCTCGGCCCTCTTCACCCAGGCGATGAATGTCCGGCTCCTGAACCGCCCGGGCGGGGCCGCGGGCATCGCCAACACGATCCGCGATTTCGAGACGGTGCGCGACTTCTTCGCCTCCTCGACCGTTGTCGCGGCGATCGACCTTCTGTTCATCGGCATCTTCGCAGCCTTTCTCTACGTGATCGTGGGTCCCATCGCGCTGGTGCCACTGCTCGCGGTGCCGGTCATCCTGATCCTGGCGCTGGTCACGCAGGTGCCGCTGGCGCGTTCGGCCGGGCAGGCCCAGGCCATCGCCACCAAGCGCCACATCGTGCTGGTGGAATCGCTCTCGGGCGTCGAGACGGTGAAATCGCTGGGCGCCGAACCCGCCATGCAGCGCGAATGGGAGGACGCGGTCGCGGCCTCGTCCCGGGTCGGCGGCCGGACGCGGCTCTGGAGCAACCTGGCCACCAACGGCACCATGCTGATCCAGCAGGCGGTCAGCGTCATCATCATCGTCTGGGGCGTGTTCCTGGTCTCCGACGGGCGCATCAGCATCGGCGGCCTGATCGCGGCCAACATCCTTGCGGGCCGGATCCTCGCGCCCATGGGCACGATCGCCCAGACCGTGTTCCGCGCCCAGTATGCGTTCAAGTCGCTGGGCGCGCTGAACGCCTTCATGGCCCTGCCGGTCGAGGCCGGACCCACCGTCGCCTCGGACCTTTCGGTGTCCCACGCCCGGGTCGAACTGCGCAACGTGACGCTGACCTATCCGGGCCAGAAGGTGCCGGTCCTGCGCGACATCAGCCTGACCATCGCCCCCGGCGAGGCGGTGGCCCTTCTGGGCCGGGTCGGCGCGGGCAAGACGACGCTGGGCAAGCTGATCGCCGGGCTGATCCAGCCCGATGCGGGCGCGGTCCTGATCGACGGGGTGGCGCAGGCGCAATACGATCCCGCCGCCCTGCGCCGCGGCATCGGCTATCTGCCGCAGAACCCCGACATCTTCACCGGCACCCTGCGCGAGAACCTGACCCTGGGCGCGCCCGCCGCCACCGACGCGCAGATCGCGCGCGCGCTCTATTTCGCGGCGATGGACCGGTTCGTGGGCGAATTGCCGGACGGGCTGGATACCTTCCTGGGTGAACGCGGCGCGCGGCCTTCGGGCGGGGAGCGCCAGGCGCTGGCGCT
>SBFT01000380.1 GCA_006227805.1 Paracoccaceae bacterium | reverse complement strand
CACCGACACGTGGCGCGCGCTGGCCGAGAAGGAGCTTCGCGGCAAGCCGGTTGACACCCTGACCTGGAAGACGCTCGAGGGGATCGAGGTCAAGCCGCTCTATACCGCCGCGGACGTGGCGGGCCTGCCCCACATGGGCGGCATCCCGGGCGCGGCGCCCTTCACCCGGGGCGTCAAGGCCACGATGTATGCGGGCCGACCCTGGACGATCCGGCAATACGCGGGCTTTTCCACCGCCGAGGAATCGAACGCCTTCTACCGCCGCGGCCTGGCCGCCGGGCAGCAGGGCGTCAGCGTGGCCTTCGACCTGGCGACCCATCGCGGCTATGACAGCGACCATCCGCGCGTGGTGGGCGACGTGGGCAAGGCGGGCGTCGCCATCGACAGCGTCGAGGACATGAAGATCCTGTTCGACGGGATCCCGCTGGACCGGATCAGCGTGTCGATGACGATGAACGGCGCGGTGATCCCGATCCTCGCGAACTTCATCGTCACGGGCGAGGAGCAGGGCGTCGACCGCAAGGCTCTGTCGGGCACCATCCAGAACGACATCCTGAAGGAGTTCATGGTCCGCAACACCTACATCTATCCGCCCGAGCCCTCGATGCGGATCGTGGCGGACATCATCGAATACACCGCCGCCGAGATGCCGAAGTTCAACTCGATCTCGATTTCCGGCTATCACATGCAGGAAGCGGGCGCGAACCTTGTGCAGGAGCTGGCCTTCACGCTGGCCGACGGGCGCGAATACGTGCGCGCGGCCATCGCGCGCGGCATGGATGTGGACGCCTTCGCGGGGCGGCTGAGCTTCTTCTTCGCGATCGGGATGAACTTCTTCATGGAGGCCGCCAAGCTGCGCGCGGCGCGTTTCCTGTGGCACCGGGTGATGTCGGAATTCGCGCCGAAGAACCCGGCCTCGCTGATGCTGCGCACGCATTGCCAGACGTCCGGTGTGTCCCTGCAGGAACAGGACCCCTACAACAACGTGGTGCGCACTGCCTACGAGGCGATGGCGGCGGCGCTGGGCGGCACGCAGTCGCTGCACACGAACGCGCTGGACGAGGCGATCGCACTTCCCACCGATTTCAGCGCGCGCATCGCGCGCAACACCCAGCTGATCCTGCAGGAGGAAACCGGGATAACCCATGTCGTCGATCCGCTGGCGGGGTCCTACTATGTCGAGGCCTTGACGCATCAGCTGGCCGAAGAGGCCTGGGCGCTGATGGAGGAGGTCGAGGCGATGGGCGGTATGACGAAGGCCGTGGCTTCCGGCATGCCCAAGCTGCGCATCGAGGAGACCGCCGCGATCCGCCAGGCGATGATCGACCGCGGCGAGGAGGTGATCGTCGGCGTCAACAAGTACCGCAAGGAGAAGGAAGACCCGATCGACATCCTCGAGATCGACAACGCCCGCGTGCGCGAGGCGCAGATCGCGCGGCTGACCCGCATCCGCGAGACCCGGGACGAGGCCGCCTGCCAGGCGGCGCTGGCCGAGGTGACGCGCCGGGCAGAGTCCGGTCCGGGCGAGGGCGGCAATCTTCTGGAAGCGGCGGTCGAGGCCGCACGGGCACGGGCGAGCGTGGGAGAGATTTCGATGGCGATGGAGAAGGTATTCGGGCGTCACCGCGCCGAGGTGAAGACGCTGGCCGGCGTCTACGGCGCGGCCTATGAAGGGGACGAGGGGTTCGCCGCGATCCAGAAGGAGATCGAGGCCTTCGCCGAGGCCGAGGGCCGCCGTCCGCGGATGCTGGTCGTGAAGATGGGCCAGGACGGCCATGACCGGGGCGCCAAGGTCATCGCCACCGCCTTCGCCGATATCGGCTTCGACGTGGACGTGGGCCCCCTGTTCCAGACGCCCGAGGAAGCCGCGCAGGACGCCATCGACAACGACGTGCATGTGGTGGGCATCTCGTCCCAGGCGGCGGGCCACAAGACGCTGGCGCCGCAACTTGTGCAGGCGCTGAAGGCCGCGGGTGCGGGGGATATCATCGTGATCTGCGGCGGCGTGATCCCGCAGCAGGATTACGACTATCTCTACAAGCACGGGGTGAAGGCGATCTTCGGGCCCGGGACCAACATTCCCGAGGCGGCCAAGCACATCCTGGGCCTGATCCGCGGCGCGCGGGCGTGAGGCCGGGCAGGGGGGCTGTCCGCCCCCCATCGCGGGCGTTGCCCGCGATCCCCCCCGAGGATATTTGGGGCGAGAGGAAGCAGGGGGCGGGACATGATGGAACTGGACCACATCGCGGTCGCGGGCGAGACGCTGGAGGAGGCGGGCGCCGCGGTCGAGGCGGCGCTGGGCGTGCCCTTGCAGGCGGGGGGTGAGCATGACGTGTTCTTCACCCACAACCGGCTGCTGGGGCTGGCCGATGGGCTCTACCTCGAGGCGATCGCGGCGAACCCCGCCGCGCCGCGCCCCGGGCGGCCGCGCTGGTTCGACCTCGACCGGTTCTCGGGCGCGCCGCGCCTGACGAACTGGATCTGCCGCACGCGGGATCTGGAGGGTTTGCTTGCGCATCTGTCGGCGGGGGTGGGGGCGCCCGTGGCCCTGCGCCGGGGGGATCTGCGCTGGCGGATGGCGGTGCCGGCGGACGGGATCCTGCCCTTCGACAACCGGCATCCGGCGCTGATCCAGTGGGATTGCGACATCCATCCCGCGGCGCGGCTCGAGGATCGCGGTTGCGCCCTGCGCCGCCTGGTCGTCGCGCACCCGGACGCGGCGGCGTTGCGGGCGGTGCTGGCGCCCTGGCTGCGGGACGATCGCCTGGCCTTCGAGGCGGGGGCGCCGGCGCTGCGGGCCGAGATCGACACGCCGCACGGGGCCCGGGTGCTGGAATGAGAATCCGCCGCGCGGGGCCGGAGGATGCAGGGGCCATCTGCGCGGTGGCCAATCCCTTCGTGCATGACACTCTGGTCACCTTCACGACCGAGGAGCGGGTGCCCGGGGCCGTGGCAAAGGCGCTGGAGAGCGGGGCGACGATCTGCCTTCTGGCCGAGGAGGAGGACGAGGTGATCGGCTTCGCCAGCTTCTCGGGCTTCCGAAACGGTCCGGGCTATGCGGCGACCAAGGAACACACGATCCTCCTGTCGCCCCGGGGGCGGCGGCGCGGCATCGGGCGGGCGCTGATGACCGCGCTGGAGGACGAGGCGCGGCGCGCGGGCGTGCATGTGCTGGTCGCGGGCATCAGCAGCGCCAATCCCGACGGGATCGCCTTTCACCGCGCGCTGGGCTTCCGCGAGGTCGGGCGGATGCCGCAGGTCGGGCGCAAGTTCGGGCAGTGGCTGGACCTGGTCCTTATGCAGAAGATCCTCTGACCTGCGCTGATCGCGCGCAATGACAGGGCCTCGCGCCGCGGTTAGGGTGGCGCGCATGTCGATCTGGACCCGCATCAGTGACGCCCTGGCGGCCCTGGCGAAAGGCGAAAGCCTGTCGGCGGTCTTCGATCGCCTGCGCAGCCCGCCCGAGCGCAGCGTGGCCTTCACCATCGCGATCATCGCGCTGGGGGCGAAGATGGCCAAGGCCGATGGGCGGGTCACACGGGACGAGGTGACCGCCTTCCGCGAGGTCTTCGACATCGCCGCCGGAGACGAGGCAGGGGCGGCGCGCGTGTTCAACCTGGCGCGCCAGGACATTGCGGGATACCGCGACTATGCCCGGCGGATCGGGGCGATGTTCGCCGAGGATCGCCAGACGCTCTGCGACCTGATGGAGGGCCTGTTCCACATCGCGATGGCGGACGGGTTCTATCACCCGGGCGAGGACCGCTTCCTCGAGGACGTGGCCGAGATCTTCGGCCTGCCCGAGACCGATTTCCGCGCGCTGCGGGCGCGGTTCGTGCCGGATGCCGCGCCCGATCCCTATACCGTCCTGGGGGTCGCCCGCGATGCCGCGCTGGAGGAGATCCGGCGCGTCTGGAGGGCGCTGGTGTTGGAGAACCATCCCGACCGGATGATGGCGCGGGGGGTGCCGCCCGAGGCGATCCGCCTGGCCGAGAAGCGCATGGTCGACATCAACCGGGCCTGGGACGAGATCCAGGCCGCCCGCGCCTGATGCGGATCGCCACCTGGAACATCGAGTGGTTCGACGCGCTGTTCGACGCCGAGAACCGTCTTGTGGTCGATGACCGGCCCTCGGCGCGCTACAAGACGACGCGCGCCCAGCAGATCGAGGCCATCGCCAAGGTTCTGGTGGCGCTCGATGCCGATGCGGTCCTGGTGATCGAGGCGCCCGATCAGAGCCGCCGCCGCGACAGCGTCGCTGCACTCGAGCATTTCGCGCAGAGCTTCGATCTGCGCATCAAGCGCGCGGTGATCGGTTTCGCCAACGACACCCAGCAGGAAATCGCCCTGATGTTCGATCCTTTTGTGATCGAGGCGCGCCACGATCCCAGGGGCGACGAGACCGGCAAGAAGGGCAGCGACGTGCCGCCGCGCTTCGATTCGGTGTTCCGGATCGATCTCGACATCGACGCGACCGAGGACCTGGTGCGGTTTTCCAAGCCGCCGCTGGAGCTGGAGGTCACGACGATGTCGGGGCGGCGGCTGCGGATCATCGGGGCGCATCTCAAGTCGAAGGCGCCTCATGGCGCCAGAAACCGCGACGAGATCATGCGCGACTCGATCACCAACCGGCGCAAGCAGCTGGCCCAGGCGATCTGGCTGCGCGCGCGGATCGAGGAGGAGCTGCGCTGCGGCGAATCGCTGATCGTGCTGGGCGACCTGAACGACGGCCCCGGCCTGGACGAATACGAGGGGTTGTTCGGACGGTCCTCGGTCGAGATCGTGATGGGTCCGGGCGAGGGGCCGCTTGCGCTTTTTGATCCGCATGCGCGCCGCGCATTGCAGCAGCGGCTGGGGGCGAACCCGACCACGGCGCGGTTCTACATCGACAGCGAAAAGCGGTTCATGCAGGCGCTTCTGGATTACATCCTGATCTCGGCCGACCTGATGGCGCTGGGGCCCTCCTGGCGGATCTGGCATCCGTTCGACGATCCGCAGTGCTGGAAGGATCCCGAATTGCGCGACGCGCTGCTGACGGCGTCCGACCATTTCCCGGTGACGCTGGATATCGAGGTCTGAGGCTGTCCTTCCGGTCCCCGAAGGAGTATGTTGTCATCATGACAAGATATCTTCTGCCTGTTCTGATCTGCCTGGCCGCGCCCGTTCCCGGGCATGTGGCGGCCGAGGAGGAGCCGCGCAGCCTGATGGAACGCGGGGCCGAGATGTTCCTGGAAGGCCTGCGCAGCGAGATGGCGCCCGCGCTCGAGGATCTGTCGGGACTGGCGGAACGTTTCGGCCCGGCGATGGGCGAGTTCCTGAAGGAAATGGGCCCCGCGCTGGGCGCGATCCTGGACGAGGTCAAGGATTGGTCGGCCTATCATCCGCCCGAGATCCTGCCCAATGGCGACATCCTGATCCGCCGCAAGACCGAGGAGGAGATGCCCCGGGACGAGACCCCGCCCGGCGATCCCGGCGGCGATCCGATCGAGCTTTAGCCGCGCAGGGTCCTGACCGTGACCTCGGCCTGAAGGGAGGCGGCCAGCGACATCAGGCGGGCCTGCGCCACTTCGCCGTAAAGCGGCAGGGCCGCTTCGGGGATGCGCAGCTCCAGCCGCTTTTTCTGCGGGAACCAGCGGAATTCGCCCATCGGCGTGCCGGGCTGCATCCAGAACATCGCGCCGAACCGCATCGCCTTGCCCAGGATTTCCGCCTGTTTCTGGCCTTCGGGCGAGAGGAGGTCATAGAGGTCCTCGAAGCGGGTGCCGTTGCGGTTGTTGCGATAGCGGTGCAGCAGCGCCAGCCCCAGGAAGACGCGTTCGGAATGTTTCAGGCCGCCCAGGTTGGCGCGGGTGGCGTTGTCGAAGCAGGTTTCGGCCCGGTAATCGGGGTGGGCGCGCCAGCTGACGTCATGCAGCAGGCAGGCGGCCTTGATGAGGCGCTTGCGGGCGGGGGGCGCGCTTCGGAAAAGCGGCATCACGAAGTTGTAGAGCGTCTTGCCGAAGCCGGGCAGGCGGGCGTCTTTGGCCTCGGCGAAGCGGCAGGCCTCGATGAGGGGATCGCGGTCGCGCAGGCTCTGCGGCATCTGCTCGTAGAGCATCCCCTCACGGATGCCATAGCTCGACAGCGCGATGTCCTTGGGCTTGAAGGTGCGCACCAGGCGCTTGAGCACCTCGATGGCATAGGGGACCAGCACCATGCGCGCATCCGAGATCCCGCAGGCCACGCGCAGGGCCTCGAGATCGGCCCCGGCGATGAATTTCGCCGTTTCGGCGACCGAGGTGGCGGTCATGCGGTATTCGTGCAGCACATGCAGCGGATAGCCGCGCCGTTCCATGTCGATGCGCGCGATGGCGCGCCAGGACCCGCCGACCAGGAACAGGCGGTCGCGCTGCGGGCCCAGCCGCCTGGCCAGTTCCTCCATCTCGGCCTTGATATGGGCCTTGCGCCCGGACTTGCCGCCCTTGATCGCGCGCAGCTTGAGCGGCCCGAGCGACGAGCTGACGCGGCGGCCCACGCGGCCGTTGCGGATCTCGGCCAGTTCCATCGAGGACCCGCCGATATCGCAGACGAGGCCATAGGAACCCGGCCAGCCCAGAAGGACGCCCTGTGCGGAGAGGCGCGCCTCTTCCTCGCCTCCGACGACCCAGATGCGCAGGCCGGTTTCGCGCAGGACCTCCTCGCGGAAGTCGGCGCCATCCTCGGCGTCGCGCACGGCCGCCGTGGCGACGGCGGTCAGCGGCGGCAGGTCCATGCCTTCGGCCAGAAGCTTGAAGCGCTTGATCGCGGCCAGCGCGCGGCGGCGGCCTTCGGGATTCAGGCGGCCGGTTTCCGAGACGCCCGCACCCAGTGCGCACATGATCTTTTCGTTGTAGAAATAGGCAGGACTGCGCGCTGCGCCGTCGAAGACGACCATCCGGACCGAGTTCGATCCGATGTCGATCACGCCCACCCGCGACAGCGCGCGCGCGCTGGGATCATCGAAAATGGGGCGGCCGAACGGGCCCCAATCCTGCGACTTGCCGTCGGTCTGGATGTTCATCGTCCCCCCGGACAGAAACCGCGGACACATTGCGCAAACTGCCGCGCGGGGTCAATCACGCGTCTTCGGCATGCGTCAATTGCGGCACGTCCGAGGCCCCCGCGCTGCCCCGGCCCGAGAGCGATGGGTTCTCCATGAAGAAGCGGTGGCAACTGAAGGCGAAGGTGCCGCTTTCGACCTCGGCGCGGTGGAAGGTGCCGTCGGCGCGCATGATCCAGCTCTGGGCCACGTCGGCCAGGTTCGCGGCCATGACCTGGGACACGATCTGTGCCTTGACGGTCGCGTTCTCGATCTCGACCAGGGTTTCGACGCGCCGGTTGAGGTTGCGGCCCATCCAGTCGGCGGACGAGATGAAGACGCGCGCCTTGCGCGACGGCAGGCCCTGGCCGTTGCCGAAGCAGACGATGCGGGAATGTTCCAGGAACCGGCCCACGATCGACTTGACGCGGATGTTCTCGCTCAGGCCCTTGATGCCGGGGCGCAGGCCGCAGATGCCGCGGATCACCAGGCTGATCTTCACGCCCGCCTGGCTGGCGACATAGAGGGCGTCGATCACCTCGGGGTCGATGAGCGAGTTCATCTTGGCCCAGATCTCGGCCGGGCGGCCTGCCCTGGCATGGGCGATCTCGCCCTCGATCATCTCGAGCAGGCGCGGCTTCAGCGTCAGGGGCGAAATCGCCAGGTTTTCCAGGCGTTCGGGCGGGGCGTAACCCGACAGGTAGTTGAACACCTTGGTCGCGTCGCGCCCCAGCCGCGCATCGCAGGTGAAGAGGCTGAGGTCGGTATAGATGCGCGCCGTGATCGGGTGATAGTTGCCGGTGCCGAAATGGGTATAGGTCACCAGCCGGTCGCCCTCGCGGCGCACCACGGTCGAGATCTTGGCGTGGGTCTTGAGGTCGAGGAAGCCATAGACCACATGCGCGCCCGCGCGTTCCAGCCGCCGCGACTGGCGGATGTTGGCGGCCTCGTCGAACCGGGCCTTCAGCTCGACCAGGGCGGTCACGGACTTGCCGTCCTCGGCCGCCTCGCACAGCGCGTCCACGATGGGCGAATTCTTCGAGGTCCGGTAGAGCGTCTGCTTGATCGCGACCACGTCGGGGTCATGGGCCGCCTGCGCCAGGAAGCGGATGACCATGTCGAAGGTCTCGTAGGGGTGGTGCAGCAGCATGTCCTTCTGGCGGATCGCCGCGAACATGTCGCCGTCGTGGTCCTGCACGCGTTCGGGCACGCGCGGGGTGAAGCTGGGCCAGAGCAGGTCGGGGCGTTCGTCGATGACCAGTTCGGACAGGTCCGCCAGGCCGATCATGCCGTCGATCTCGACCACCTCGGCCTCGGTCACGCCCAGTTCGCGCATGATCAGCGCCTTCAGCTTTTCGGGCGCGCCGGCGGAATGGGTCATGCGCACGACCTCGCCCCGGCGGCGGCGCTTCAGCGCGACCTCGAATTCGCGCACCAGGTCCTCGGCCTCCTCCTCGACTTCCAGATCGCTGTCGCGCAGGACGCGGAAGGCGAAATGGGCCTTGACCCTGTAGCCGGGAAAGAGGCGGCCGATCTCCAGCAGAAGCAGGTCCTCGAGCGGCAGGAAGCGATGCGTGCCGGCGGGGGCGGGCAGGCGGATGAAGCGGGCGATCTGGCCCGGGATCGGCAGGAGCGCCTGAAGCGGGCGCCCGTCGCTCTGGCGTTCCAGTTGCAGGGCCAGGCAGAAGCCGTTGTTGGGGATGAAGGGGAAGGGATGCGCCGGGTCGATGGCCAGGGGCGACAGGACCGCGAAGACGCGGTTCATGAAGACCTCTTCCAGATGGGCCGTATCTTCTTCGGTCAGCGCGCCCAGGTCCAGGACCGAGATGCGTTCCCCGATCATCTCGGACTTCAGCTGCGCCAGAACGCGCTGTTGCGACAGCATCAGCTTGCGCGCGTTCTCGTTGATCAGGATCAGCTGTTCGGCGGGCGTCAGGCCGTCGGCGGCGGGTGTGGTGTTGCCGGCATGGGCCAGTTCGCGCAGGCCCGCCACGCGCACGGTGTAGAATTCGTCCAGGTTGTTGGCGCTGATCGACAGGAAGCGCAGCCGCTCCAGAAGCGGCACGCGGGGGTTCTGGGCTTCCTCGACCACGCGCCAGTTGAAGCCCAGCCAGCTGAGTTCGCGGTTGTAGAAGCGCCCCGGCCCGGTGATGTCCAGGTCCTCGACCTCGGTCGGGTCGGGAAAGGGGGATTTCAGGAAATCTGCAAGGCTCATGGACGGGTTATGCACTGCGGGATGTGACGGAATGGTGACCAGCCTAAGCCTTTCCCGGGTCGCCGCCAAGGTATCTGGCGGCCAGGTCGCGCGTCACGCTGCGCCCCTGGGCCAGGCTGGCGCGGTCGAGGTCGTCGACGAGCTTCTGCGCGGCGGCGAACGAGCGGTCCATGCGGTTGACCACATAGGGAATGACCGCCGGGTGGGGCGTGATCTGGCGATCGGCGAAGAGCTTGGCCAGAAGCGCCGAGAGCAGGCGGTCGCAGGGCGCCTCGAGCGCCGCGGATTGCGCGCCCTCGACGCGGCTTTGCAGATCGGGCAGCGACAGGTTCCAGTGGCGCGCGGGCCCGCGTCCGGTCATCAGCAGGCGGTGGCCATGGGCCAGCGTCAGGTTGTGCAGGTGAAAGAGCGCCTGCTGCGCGGGGTCGTCGCGCGCGATCAGCGGCACGTCCTCGACGACCAGCGGGCCGGTGGCCAGGTCCGGCACGTCGTCGGGCCGCAGGTCGCGCGCCGACAGGATGCGCGCGCCGGTGCGGTCGGCCCAGACATGGGCGAGGTGGGTCTTGCCCGCACCTGCCTCGCCGGTCAGGACCATCTTGCCCGAGGGCCAGCTGTCGCTGAGGTCGATCATCGCCACCGCCAGTGCGTTCGAGGGGGCGACGAAGAAGTCCTCGCGCGCCCGTGCCGTGCGGCCGGGCAGATCGAAGCTCAGCTGTTCGGGCATCACTCGCCGTCCCGTTTCCCGGTCACGCCGCGGTAGAGGCGGCTGTCGCGGTATTGTTCGACCGCAAAGCGCGCCAGGACGCCCAGCGAGGCCGCGACCGGCACCGCGATCAGCATGCCCACAAAGCCGAAGAGAGCGCCGAAGACCGACAGCGCCAGGATCAGCCAGACCGGGTGCAGCCCGACCGAGCCACCCACGAGTTTCGGCGTCAGCACGTTGCCCTCCACCACCTGGCCGATAACGAAGATGCCCGCCACCAGGCCCAGCGAGACCCAGTCGCCCCAGAACTGGAACAGGCCCAGCCCGATCGCCAGCGCGCCGCCGATCAGGGCGCCGAGATAGGGAATGAAGGTGACAAGCCCCGCGACGAAGCCCACGACCAGCCCGAATTGCAGGCCGACCAGCATCAGCGCGATGGCGTAATATGTGCCGAGGATCAGGCAGACCGTGCCCATGCCGCGGATGAAGGAAGCGAGCGTATGGTCGATCTCGGCGGCGAGGCGGCGGACGGTGGGCGCATGGTCGAGCGGCAGCAGGCTGTCGATGCGCGCGATCATGCGGTCCCAGTCGAGCAGCAGATAGACCGCGACGACCGGCGCCACGATCAGCAGGATCACGATGTTCAGGACCGACATCGCCGAGGACAGGACGGTGTTCAGCAACTCTCCCCCGCGCTCGCGGATGGTCTCGCCGATGGCGATCAGCGACTGGTGCAGCGTCGAGCCGTTGTCGAGGACCGAGGGGAAGCGTTCCGTCAGGAAGGTCCGCAGGTCCTGGAACAATTGCGGCGCGGTGTTGAAGAGCTGGATCGACTGCGCGACCAGCGTCGGGATCACCAGAAGCGCCATCAGCACGAAGATCAGGACGGCCAGGATGGTGATGGTGGCGGTCGCGGCGACGCGCGACAGGCCCATCCGTTCCAGCCGGTCCGCCACGGGATCGAGGAAATAGGCGATGGCGCCGCCCAGGACGAAAGGCAGAAGCACGTCGCCCAGAAGCCACAGCACCGCCACGAAGACCGCGGCGGCCAATCCCCAGTATTTCAGCTGATCCCTGACGGGAAGTGCCATCGATCCGCCCTGCCTGCGCGCCATGCCCCGCAGCCCTGGCGGCGCGGATGTCCCAGACATTGCCCATGAGGGCGCCTTATTCAAGGGCATGCGCCCCGTTTGCGGTAGTCCGGGCCGCGCGATCGGCGCGTTTCGGCACGGCGAGGTGCGGCAAGGCCGCAGTCCCGGGAAAGACTGCGGCAATATGTCAAAAAAAATTGACAGTCTTGAATGTCCAGCTAAACTTACAGCGATGAGAATCCGTTCCAACACCGCCCGGCTGTCGGCGTTGGATCGCAGGGTGTACCGGTGGGAGCGAGACGATCCAGTTGCCTTGAACATTGCAGTCACAGCCGATGGACACGGAAGGATAAGCAAATGTCCACAAACGATCCCGACAAAGTCTGGCCGACCGGCCTGACGCTCAGGGAAGCTGAGGAGGTCCACAGCTACCTGATCGACGGCACCCGCGTCTTCGGCGTGATCGCCCTGCTGGCGCACGTCCTGGTCGCCGTAACCACGCCCTGGCTGGGCTGAGGAGGCAGGTCATGAACAACTCCAAGATCTGGCTGGTGGTGAAACCCACCGTGGGCGTCCCGCTGTTTCTCAGCGCGGTCGCCATCGGCTCGTTCGCCGTGCACGTCGCCGTGCTCAGCAACACGTCGTGGGTTTCGGACTTCCTGAAAGGTCAGCCCATGGGCACGACCGCACAGGCCGCCCTGAATGACGGTGCGACCACCAAGCAGGCGTCCTATACCGCCGAGGCGATGGATGGCCAGGCCATCCTGGTGACCCTGCCGGACGGCACCACCGCGCGTGCGGTGATCGAGATGCCGCAGAAACTCGCGTCGGTCACCGACTAGGCGTCGACGCGTCCCGTTGCAGCGGCGGTCCGGCCGCTGCCGCCAATATCAGATCCGATCCGGAGCGGTGCATCCGCTGCCGGGTCGGATCGTCACCCTGGTCCGCACGCATGTCCCCGGCACGGTGGGCGCGCATGACCCTCGTGCAATGCGGGCGGGGAGGCCAAAGATGTTCGATTACAAGACCTTCGCCTATTCCAAGCTGCGCGGGATCGCCCCGCGGTATCTGCCCTTCGCCGACGTGGCGACGGAGGAGGTTCCGCTGTCGCGCCTGCTGCGGCTGTCGCTGTTCCAGGTGACGGTGGGCATGGCGCTGGTCCTGATGGTGGGCACGCTGAACCGCGTGATGATCGTGGAACTGGCCGTGCCGGCCTCGCTGGTGGCGGTGATGGTGTCGCTGCCCTTGCTGTTCGCGCCCTTCCGGGCGCTGATCGGCTTCAGGTCCGACAGTTTCGTCTCGGCGCTGGGCTGGCGCCGCGTGCCCTTCATCTGGAAGGGCACGATGTGGCAATTCGGCGGCTTCGCCATCATGCCCTTCGCGCTTCTGGTCCTGTCGGGCTATGGCGAGGCGGTGGACGCGCCGCGCTGGCTGGGCCTGGGGTCCGCCGCGCTGTCCTTCCTGCTGGTGGGCGCGGGGCTGCACACGGTCCAGACCGTGGGGCTGGCCCTGGCGACCGACCTCGTGGCCGAGGAGGACCAGCCCAAGGTCGTCGGCCTGATGTATGTGATGCTGCTTCTGGGCATGGTGGGCGCGGCCTTCGCCTATGGCGCGCTGCTCGAGACTTACACGCCGGGCCGGCTGATCCAGGTGATCCAGGGCACGGCGGTGGTGACGATTGCGCTGAACCTGGCGGCCCTCTGGCGGCAGGAGCCGCGCGACCGCGTGCGGGCGCAGGCCATGCTGGAGCGCCGCGAGACGCCGCAATTCGCCGACAGCTGGCGCGCGCTGACCGCGCTGGACGGCGCGATCCGCCTTCTGGTGGTGATCGGGCTGGGCGCCTTCGCCTTCGGCATGGCGGATGTGCTGCTGGAACCCTTCGGCGGCCAGATCCTGTCGATGAGCGTCGCCGAGACCACGCGCCTGACCGCCGTCCTGGCGGGCGGCAGTTTCCTGGGCTTCGCCATCGCCTCGCGCGTGCTGGGCCAGGGCGGAGATCCGCTCCGCCTGGCGCGGACCGGCGCCCTGATCGGGGTGCCCGGCTTCGGGGCGATCATCCTGGCGGCGGGCAGCGGCGATCTGGTTCTGTTCGTCGCGGGCGTCTTCGCGGTGGGCTTCGGTGCGGGGCTTTTCGGTCACGGCACGCTGACCGCGACCATGCGGCGCGCGCCGAAGGAGCAGATCGGCCTGGCGCTGGGCGCCTGGGGCGCGGTGCAGGCCACCGCGGCCGGCATCGGCGTGGCGCTGGGCGGCATCCTGCGCGACATCGTTCTGGCGCTGCCCGCGAGCCGGGCGCTCGACCCCGCGACGCCTTACCTGACCGTCTTCACGCTCGAGGCCGTGGTGCTGCTGATGGCGCTGATCGTGGCCTGGCCGCTGCGCGCGCTGGACGGGCGGCCCGGCCGTTCTAAATCTTCCCTCAAGGCCCTTACGCCAATGTCCCGGCCCGCCTCCCGGAGCGAGCCCGACACCGGCCTTTCAAACCCGGGACCAAGACCCCAGGAGGTATCATGACCACAGTCGTCTCAAGGCTCTACCCCGACGAAGCCACAGCCCAGGGCGTGGCGTCGGCGCTGGCCAAGGCGGGCTTTCCCGCGTCCACCTATGACGTGATCACCGCAGGCGACGCCGACGCGATCGCCGCGGCGCGGGTGCTGGCAGAGGACGCCGCGCTCTATGCCTCGAAGCTGACCGACGGACGCGCGCTCCTGGTCGTGCGGGCGCCCGTCACGCCCTTCGGCGCGGCCCGCGCGGCGATGCAGATCGCCGACGGTGCGGAGTCGATCCACGTGGGCGCGAAGGCACCCAACCGGCACATCGAGGAGGTCGTGAAGGGCGAGTTGTTCCTGAGCATCCTCAAGGATCATCCGCTGTTCCTGACCAGCCGCATGGGCCCCTATGCCAGCGGCAATATCGGCCTGTTCTCGCAGGGGATGGGCTGGCGCCTCCTGAGCCCGCACCGCGAGACGCGCTCGGCTTCCAGCGGTTGGTTCTCGTCCACCAAGTTCTGGCCGGGCAAGCTGTTGTCGGACCACAAGGAACGCCGGTCGGTGATCCCCGGCGGCAAGCGGTTCTTCTACAACCCCGAAATGTCGGGCTGATCCGGCCGGACGGGACCGGTGCAAACGAAAGAGAGCCGCCCCCGGGGCGGCTCTTGTCGTTTTCGTGCGGGCGTGGCGCGCGATCAGTGGCAGGCGGGGCGGGTGCCCGGCAGCAGGACCTTGTCGATCACGTGGATGACGCCGTTGTCGGCCATGATGTTGGCGATGATCACATTGGCGCTTTCGCCGGTGCCATCGGCGATCGACACGCCCGACGCGCCCTTGGTGATGCACAGCCGCTCGGAAGCCAGGACCGGCTTGAAGAAGTTCGAGCCGTTCGGGATCATCTCGGCGGTCAGCTTGCGGTCATCGACATGGTAGAGCAGCACGTTGGTCAGCTGGCCCTTGTTCTCGGGCTGGAGCAGGGTCTCGACGGTGCCCGCCGGCAGGGCGGCGAAGGCGTCGTTCACCGGCGCGTAGACGGTGAAGGGGCCGGGGCCCTGCAGCGTCTCGACGAGGCCCGCGGCGGTCACGGCGGCCACGAGGGTCGAGAAGCGTTCGTCGCCGGCGGCGATGTCGACGATGGTGTCGGCGGAAGCCGCGCTCGCCATGGTGGCGGCGGTGATGCAGGCGGCGGCGAAGGTGCGGATGGTCATCAGGTCTCTCCCTGTTGGTGGCTTGCCCAGGCGGCAAGTGATCCCGGTTACGCCGGGGTTCCGGCATCGGACCTTTCGATCACGCCGATGTCATGTGATGTGATCTGCCGGCGTCCCCCGAAACGTCGATTGCCTGCGCCGTGCGATTGGCTTAGACCGCTGGCCAAACGGCCATTCCGCGAAGGACCACCCCTATGCGCCTGACCCGCTATTTCCTGCCCGTTCTCAAGGAAAACCCCGCCGAGGCCCAGATCGTCAGCCACCGGCTGATGCTGCGCGCGGGACTGATCAAGCAGCAGGCGGCGGGGATCTATTCCTGGCTGCCGATGGGGTTCAAGGTGCTGCGCCGGATCGAGCAGATCGTGCACGAGGAGCAGATCCGCGCCGGCCATATCCCGATGCTGATGCCGACGCTGCAACCGGCCGACCTGTGGCGCGAAAGCGGGCGCTATGACGATTACGGCCAGGAGATGCTGCGCATCCGCGACCGGCACGAGCGCGACATGCTCTATGGCCCCACCAACGAGGAGATGATCACCGACATCTTCCGCGCGCATGTGGGCAGCTACAAGGACCTGCCGCTGACGCTCTATCACGTGCAGTGGAAGTTCCGCGACGAGATCCGCCCGCGCTTCGGCGTGATGCGGGGGCGCGAGTTCTACATGAAGGACGGCTACAATTTCGACCTGACCAGGGAAGACGCGCTGCACGCCTATAACCGCCACCTGGTCAGCTATCTGCGCACATACGAACGGATGGGCCTCCAGGCGATCCCGATGCGCGCCGACAGCGGCCCCATCGGGGGCGACGACACGCATGAATTCCTGGTCCTGGCCGACACGGGCGAAAGCGAGGTCTTCTACGACAGCGCCGTGACCGACATCCGCCTGGGCGAACGCGAGATCGACTACGACGACAAGGCCCAGTGCCAGGCGGTGCTGGAGGAATTCACGTCCCTTTACGCCCGCACGGACGAGACCCATGATCCCGAGGCCTTCGCGAAGATCCCCGAGGCGCGCCGCCGCCAGGCGCGCGGCATCGAGGTGGGGCAGATCTTCTATTTCGGCACCAAGTATTCCGAGCCGATGGGCGCCACGGTGCAGGGCCCGGACGGCAAACCCGTGCCGGTGCACATGGGCTCGCACGGGATCGGCGTCAGCCGCCTGGTGGGCGCGATCATCGAGGCCAGCCATGACGAGAACGGCATCATCTGGCCGGAAGGCGTGACCCCCTTCCAGTGCGGGATCGTGAACCTGAAGCAGGGCGACGCCGAGGCCGACGCCGCCTGCGACAAGCTCTACAAGGCGCTGGCCTCGCTGGGGCTGGAGCCGCTCTATGACGACCGCGACGAACGCGCGGGCGCCAAGTTCGCGACGATGGACCTGATCGGCCTGCCCTGGCGGATCACGGTGGGGCCGCGGGGCCTGAAGAATGGCGTGGTGGAAGTGACCAGCCGGAAGACGGGCGAGAGCGTCGAGATGACGCCCAAGGAGGCCGTGGCGAAAATCGCCGCGATCTACGCGCCGCATCACCCGCAGCTGGACCTGCACCCCGAACCGATGGCGAACCGCAGCTTTCACACCTGGTTGTGAGACGCAGCTGTCGCGGGGTCTGCGGTTCTTCCCGCAAACCCGCGCCGTGACGGCGGAAATCCACTTGTCCACAGGTGCGCGCCGGGCCCGATCCGGCGGCCTTGCTTGACGCGGGCGGCCCTGATGCCCAAGGTCGCCGCGACGCGCCGACAGACCCGAGAGAGACATGGCCCGCACGCCTCCGCCCTTCGCCCCCTTCGAATGGATGATCGCCTGGCGCTACCTGCGCGCGCGCCGCGCCGAAGGCGGGGTCAGCGTGATGACCTGGATCAGCCTGATCGGGATCACGCTGGCGGTCTTCGCCCTGATCGCGACGCTGGCCGTGCGATCGGGCTTCCGCGCCGAATTCGTCGACACGATCCTGGGCGCCAATGCCCATGTCACCATCTACAGCATGGGCGAAGTGACCGCGCAGGGCCGGGTGGACCGCACCATCGCCGAATATGACGCGCTGGCGCAGGCGGTGGCGCAGGTGCCCGGCGTCACGCGGGTGGCGCCGCTGGTGCGCGGGCAGGTCATGATCAACCACCGCGACCGCAATGCCGGCGTGCAGGTCTTCGGCATCTCGGCCGAGAACCTCAGGACCCTGCCGGGCATCGCCGGGTCCGAGACCGCCATCGGCGATCTCGACCGCTTCGACCAGGGCATCGCCATCGGGTCCGGCGTGGCGCAGGAACTGGGCGTGACCGTGGGCGACCGGATCCGGCTGATCTCACCCAACGGGGTGCGGACGGCGATGGGCACCAGCCCGCGCATCAACGCCTATGAAGTGGTCTATGTCTTTTCGGCGGGGCGCTGGGACATCGACCGCACGCGCGTCTACCTGCCCTTCGCCGAGGCCCAGGCCTTCTTCAACCGCGAAGGCGTGGCGGACGAACTCGAGGTGATGATCGCCGAGCCCGAGGAGGTCGAGCGGATGATCCTGCCCCTGTTGCGCGCCGCCGGGGACAATGCGCAGGTCTGGACCTGGCGCGACGCGTCGGGCGGCTTCCTGCGCGCGCTCGAGGTCGAGGACAACGTGATGTTCATCATCCTGTCGATCCTGGTGCTGATCGCGGCGATGAACATCGTCTCGGGCCTGATCATGCTGGTCAAGAACAAGGGCCGCGACATCGGCATCCTGCGCACGATCGGCCTGTCCCAGGGCTCGATCCTGCGGGTCTTCTTCATCTGCGGGGCCTTTACGGGCCTCATCGGAACGGCCTGCGGGGTGGTGCTGGGCTGTCTTTTCGCGATCTACATCGACCCGATCTTTTCCTTCGTGAACTACGCGATGGGCGGCGGCGTCTGGGACCCGTCGATCCGGGGCATCTATGCGCTGCCCGCCGAACTGCACCTGTCGGACGTCCTGTCGGCGGTGGCCTTGTCGCTGGGCCTGTCCTTCCTGGTGACGATCTTCCCCGCCCGCCGCGCCGCGCGGCTGAACCCGGTCGAGGCGTTGCGCTATGAGTGAGGCGGCGCTGTCCCTCTCCGGCCTGGTCAAGACCTACAACCGGGGCAAGCCCGGCGAGGTGCAGGTGCTGCGCGGCGTCGATCTGGAGGTGGCGCCCGGCGAGGTCGTGGCGCTGGTCGCGCCCTCGGGCGCGGGCAAGTCCACGCTTCTGCACATCGCGGGGCTTCTCGACACGCCGGACGAAGGTCAGGTGCGGATCGGCGGGCGCGAGATGGGCGGGCAGGGCGACCGCGCGCGCACCGCCGTGCGCCGCGCCGAGGTAGGCTTCGTCTACCAGTTCCACCACCTTCTGCCGGAATTCACGGCGGCCGAGAACGTGACCCTGCCGCAACTGGCCAACGGCGCCGCCCCGGCAGAGGCACAGGCGCGGGCGGCCGATCTTCTGGGCCGCGTGGGCCTTGCCGGGCGGCTGACCCATCGCCCGGCGCAATTGTCCGGGGGCGAGCAGCAGCGCGTCGCCTTCTGCCGGGCGCTCGCCAATGCGCCGCGCCTTCTGCTGGCGGACGAACCCACCGGCAACCTGGACCCTGCCACGTCCGAGCAGGTCTTCGGCGCGCTGATGGACCTGGTGCGCCACCAGGGGCTGGCGGCGCTGATCGCGACGCACAACCTGGACCTGGCGGCGCGGATGGACCGGGTGCTGCGGCTGGACGCGGGCCGGTTGACAGGCTGAGGCGCTGCGGTCAGCCTGCGCCAGGACAAGGGGAGGGGACGCCATGCAGGTCACGCAATCGGAATTGCACGCGGTCAGCCAGGCCGCGCTGATGGCGCATGGCGCGGCGGACTGGATCGCCGCCAGCGTGGCGGATGCCGTGACCGAGGCCGAGGCGACCGGAAACCGGATCTGCGGCCTCTATTACCTCGAGAGTTACTGCCTGCAGCTGGTCTCGGGCCGCGTGAAGGGCGATGTGGAACCGGTGGTGACCCGGCCCCGGCCCGGCGAGGTGAACGTGGACGGGCGTCTCGGCTTCGCCCAGCCCGCCTTCGCGAAGGGACTGCCCCTGGCGCTGGAGGCCGCGCGGGACTGCGGCGTGGCGCGGCTGAGCGTGGGCCATACCCATACCTGCACGGCGGTCGGGTTCTTCACCGCGCAGGCCGCGCGGGCGGGGGTCATCTGCCTTGGCATGACCAACGCCTCGCCCGTGGTGGCGCCGCCGGGCGGCCGGATGCGGGTGATCGGAACGAACCCGGTGGCCTTTTCCGTGCCTGACGGCAAGGGCGGCGTCGCGATGCAGTTCGACCAGTCGACGACCGTGGTGGCGCTGGGCGCGATCACCATGGCCAAGGCGGCGGGCCGCGCGATTCCCGAAGGCTGGGCCGTGGATGCCGAAGGCCGGCCCACCACCGATCCGGACGCGGCGCTGAAGGGCTCGCTCGTCTCGGTCGGCGGCTACAAGGGCTGGGGCCTGGGGCTTATGGTCGAGCTGCTGGCGGCGGGGATGACGGGCAGCGTCACGTCACGGGGTGTCTCCGCCCTGAAGGCGCCCGAGGGCAAGCCGCATGACCTGGGCCAGTTCTACCTGCTGATCGACCCGGCGGACGGTTTCGCCGGAACCTTCGCCCAGGTGGCGGCGGCGGTCGCGGAAGACCCGGGCGCGCGGATGCCGGGGCAGGGGCGGGTGCTGGCCGACCCGATCGAGGTCGACCCGGAGGCCTGGGCGCTGGCGCAGCGGCTGGCGGGCAAGGTCTGACGCAGACCTTGCTTCGGAAACCGACGCGGTTTCCGGGCGCTTGAGCTTTGATGGCGTGCGCCCAAATCCTGCGTCAGGATTTGGGCCAGAGCCTGCGTCAGGCTCTGCCGCGTCAGACCCGCCGTCCCCAGAGATCGTAATCGCCCGCTTCCTCGACCTCGACCGTGACGATGTCGCCGGGGGCCAGGCCTTCGAAGCCTTCGTCGATGAAAAGGTTGCCGTCGATTTCCGGCGCATCCGCCATGGTGCGGCAGGTCGCGGCCTCGGCATCGACCTCGTCCACGATCACCTGCAGGCGGCGGCCCACCTTGGCGGCCAGCTTCGCCTCGGAAATGGATTGCGCCTTTTCCATGAAGCGGTTCCAGCGGTCCTGCTTCACCTCGTCCGGCACATGATCCGGCAGCGCATTCGACCGCGCGCCTGCCACGTTTTCATACTGGAAGCAGCCGACGCGGTCGAGCTGCGCCTCGTCCAGCCAGTCGAGAAGGGTCTGGAACTCGGCCTCGGTCTCGCCCGGGTAGCCCACGATGAAGGTCGACCGCAGCGTGATGTCGGGGCAGACCGTGCGCCAGGCGCGGATCTCGTCCAGCGTTTTCGCCGATGCCGCGGGCCGCGCCATGCGGCGCAGGACATCCGGGTGCGCGTGCTGGAAGGGGATGTCGAGGTAAGGAAGAATCCCGTTTTCGGGATCCGCCATCAGCGGCACGAGGTCGCGCACATGCGGGTAAGGGTAGACATAGTGGAGCCGCACCCAGGCGCCGAGCCTGCCCATCTCGCGCGAGAGATCGAGGATATGGCTGCGCACCTCGCCGCCCTTCCATGGATTCAGGTCATACTTGCGGTCAAGGCCATAGGCGCTGGTGTCCTGGCTGATCACCAGAAGCTCGCGCACGCCCGCTTCCACCAGCTTTTCGGCCTCGCGCAGGATGGCATGGGCGGGTCGTGAGACGAGCTTGCCGCGCATGTCGGGGATGATGCAGAAGCGGCAGGCGTGGTTGCAGCCCTCGGAAATCTTCACATAGGCATAGTGGCGCGGGGTCAGGCGGACGCCCGAGGCGGGCACGAGGTCGACGAAGGGATCGGGCGAAGGCGGCACGGCGGCGTGCACGGCATCGAGCACCTGTTCGTATTGATGCGGGCCGGTCACCGCCAGAACCTTCGGATGCGCGCCGGTGATATACTCGGGCTCGGCCCCGAGGCAGCCGGTGACGATCACGCGGCCGTTCTCGCGCAGCGCCTCGCCGATGGCGTCGAGGCTCTCGGCCTTTGCGCTGTCGAGGAACCCGCAGGTGTTCACGATCACCGCGTCCGCGCCCTGGTAATCGGGCGAGATGCCGTAGCCCTCGGCGCGCAGCCGCGTCAGGATGCGTTCGCTGTCCACCAGCGCCTTGGGACAGCCCAGGGAAACCATGCCGATCGTCGGCTGACCGGGGCGCGGCGCATCGCCGATGCGCGCGCTGGGCGCGATGTCGGGGCGCAGATTCGGTGGGTTCGTGCTCATCTGCCCGCATATAGGCCAAGCCCGCGTCCCTGCCCAGAGGCCAGGACGCGCCGCGCTTGTCGCGCTGGCGCGTTGCACCGTGGCGCGGCTGGGGTAAGCTGGTCCCGGGCGAAGCGGAGGAGGACAAGGCAGATGCGCTGGATCTTTCGACTGACGGGTGTGGCGATCCTGCTTCTGGCTTTCGCGGTCGGGGCGGTGTTCTTCCTGCCGAAGGAGCGTATCGCCATCATCGCCGCCGACCAGGTGCGCGCCCAGACCGGCCGCGACCTGGTGGTGACGGGCGAGATCGGGTTCAGCTTCTGGCCGGTTCTGGGGGTGCGCACCGGCCCCGTGACCTTCTCCAACGCGGATTGGGCGGGCAGCGAGCCGATGGTCGAGGCGAAGGGCCTCTCGATCGGCGTCGACGCCGCGGGCCTGATCGGCGGCGACATCCGCATCCGCCACATCGAGGCGATCAGCCCCGTGGTGCGGCTGGCCACGCGCGCCGATGGCACCGGCAACTGGGAGTTCGTGCCGAGACCCGTTCCCGACGGCGACACGACGGGCGGCACCGCAGAGGCCGGGGGCACGCAGCCCTTCACGCTGGAGAAACTCAGCGTGACCGACGCCCGGCTGATCTTCGCGCCTGTCGACGGCGAGAGGATCGACCTGGCCGGGGTGAACCTGGAGCTGGACTGGCCCGACCCCGCCGGGCCCGCGACCTTCGCGGGATCGGTCTCGCCCGCGGGCGAGCCGGTCGCCCTTTCGGGCCGGATCGAGGGCTTCGCAGCCTTCCTGGGCGGCGCGGTGGCCCCTGTGTCGATGGAGGGCGGCACGGCGGGTGGAGATGTCCGTTTCGACGGGCGCGCCAGCACCGCGGGCGAGGCCGCGGGAAACCTGAACTTGAAGATCACGGACACCGGTCGCGCCCTGGCCGCGCTGGGCCTCGGCGCGGTGGACCTGCCGCAGGGCTTCGGGCGCGCACTCGACATGCAGGCGGCGGTCACAGTGACGGCGGACCGGCGCATCGCCCTGCGGGACATGGCGCTGGGCCTCGACGGCAACCGGCTGACGGGGGCCGCGGACATCACCCTGGCCGGAAAACCGAACGTGACCGCGCAACTGACGGCGGGGGCGCTGGATTTCTCGGCCGCGGCGGCCGCGGGGGGCGGATCGGGGTCGCGATCCGGCGCGACAGGCGCGGGCTGGTCCACGGCGCGGATCGACGCCGAAGCGCTGGGGCTTTTCGATGGCCGGATCGCCCTGACCGCCGCCAGCATCGATCTCGGCGACTACAAGCTGGGCCAGACCGAAATGGGCCTGACGGTCGAGCGGTCGCGCGCGGTCCTCCAACTTGGCCGCACGCAGATCTTCGACGGTCTCGTCTCGGGACAACTGGTCGCCAACAACCGCAACGGACTGTCGGTGGCGGGCAACCTCTCCGCCACCGGGATCGAGACCCGGGCGATGCTGGGCACACTGGCGGGCCTGACCCGCCTCTCCGGCAAGGCGGGGGCGCAGGTCGAGTTCCTGGGTTCCGGGACCTCGGTCGACGCGATCATGAACTCGCTTTCGGGCAAGGGTTCGCTGGCCATGGGCCGCGGGCTGATCTCGGGCATCGATCTCGACCGCCTGATGCGCTCGGGGGACGCCACCGGCGGCACGACGGTCTTCGACAGCCTGACCGCCAGCTGGGTGATCGAGGGCGGCAACATGCTGAACCGGGACCTGGCGCTGCTTCTGTCCAATTACCGGGCCGAAGGTGCCGGGCGGATCGGACTGGGCGCGCGGGATATCGATTATCTCTTCACGCCCATCGCGCTTCGCGCCAATTCCGGACAGGGCCTGGCGATCCCGATCCGAATCCGGGGTCCCTGGTCGGGGCCGCGCATCATCCCGGATCTGGAAGAGGCGTTGAAGCTCGATACCAGCGGCAAGGTCGAGGACGTCCGGCAGCAGGCGCGGGAGAAACTGCAGGAGGAACTGGGCGTGACCCCGCAGGAGGGCCAGTCGACCGAGGACGCGCTCAGGGACGCGCTCGAGGACAAGGCCAAGGATCGGCTGCGCAGGCTTCTGGGCGGGGAGTAAGGGGCTTTGCCCCTCTGCCGCCTTTGGCGGCATTCACCCCAGGATATTTTTGGCGAGAGGAAGACGGAAGACCGGACGTCCTGTCTTCCTCTCGCTCCAAATATCCCGGGGGGCGCGGGGGGCTGGCCCCCCGCTTCCGACTGTCCCGGCAGGCTCAGATCGTCTGGTCGTAGGCCCCGACGCCCGGTTCGGTCCGGATCACCGCATCGATATCGGCGAAGATGGCGCGCATCTCGTCCTCGCTCTCGGGGCTTTCGCAGACCACGACGAGGTTCGGCGTGTTGGACGAGG
The DNA here is from genome assembly GCA_006227805.1 of Paracoccaceae bacterium. Taxonomy (GTDB): domain Bacteria; phylum Pseudomonadota; class Alphaproteobacteria; order Rhodobacterales; family Rhodobacteraceae; genus JAGYKE01. The sequence goes on along the minus strand of SBFT01000380.1, from coordinate 1,012 downwards.
CCCGCACCAGGCCCCAGCCCCCGTTGTCGAGGATCACGCGTGCCCCGTTCACCGTCACCACGTCCCTGATCGCGCGCCCGCCCAGGGGTTCGCCCGCCTTGTGGCGGGCGACGAGCTTGTCCACGAGGCGTGCGAGGATGTCGTATTTCTCGGTATCCGCGGCGTAGGGGGACATCGTGGGCGTCGACCAGGTGCGCGGCAGGGCGCGGCGCAGGTCGGACATGGACTTGTCCGGATTGCGGTCCATCAGCTTGCAGATCTCGACCGCCACCCGCATTCCGCAATCGTAGCCGCGCCCGATGGGTTCGGCCAGGAAGTAATGGCCCGACTTCTCGAAACCGGCCAGGGCGCCCAGGTCCTTGACCCGGCGCTTCATGTGGCTGTGGCCTGTCTTCCAGTAATCGGCCTTCACGCCCAGCCTGCGCAATTCGGGGTCCGAGGCGAAAAGTCCCGTGGACTTCACATCCGCCACGAAGGTGGCACCGGGGTAGAGCTTGGCCAGGTCTCGCGCCAGGATGACGCCCACCTTGTCGGCGAAGATCTCCTCGCCCTCGTCGTCCACCACGCCGCAGCGGTCGCCGTCGCCGTCGAACCCCAGCGCAAGATCGGCGCCCGTGGCCTTCACGGTGTCGGCCATGTCGTGCAGCATCTCCATGGCTTCGGGATTCGGGTTGTAGTGGGGAAAGGTGTAGTCGAGGCGGTTGTGGCTCTCGATCACCTCGACGCCCATGCGGCGGAAGAGTTCCGGCGCGAAGGCGGATGCCGTGCCGTTGCCGGTGGCGCACACCACGCGCAGCGGCCGCGACATGCGGAAATCGCCCACGAGGTCGTCGAGATAGGCCTCGCGCACGCCGTCCACGAATTCGTAGGACCCGCCTGGCCGCGCCACGCCTTCGCCCTTCAGGACGATGTCGCGCAGTTCCGCCATCTCGTCGGGGCCGTGGGTCAGGGGGCGTTCGAAGCCCATCTTCACGCCGGTCCAGCCATTGGGGTTGTGGCTGGCGGTCACCAT
>SBFT01000107.1 GCA_006227805.1 Paracoccaceae bacterium | reverse complement strand
CCGGGGTGTAGGGGGTCAGGTCGGCGATGGATTGGCCCGCGACGACGCTGGTGGGCGCGGCCAGGATCAGGCAGATCAGAACCCGCCGCATCAGTCCAGCGCCACCAGAACCAGCACCAGCGCCAGCGCGCCGGCCGCCGCGAAGGCCCAGCCGGGCAGGGTGACCGTGACATCCGACCGAAGCCATCCTGCGACAGTCGCGCGGCCGCCCTGTTCGGTCTTGTCGGAAGACATCTCGTTCATCGTTACCTCCATCTGTTACCTGACAAAAAAGATGGGGTTAGGCGCCCCCGTCGCAAGGGGCGCCCCGGATGACATCCGCTTCGTTCGGCGGAACGCCGCCGATCGGTGGGCGTGCGCCTCTGGGCTTACTTCTTCAGGCCGCAGGTATTGATGCCCAGCAGCGAATAGGCGGGGCAACTGCCCATCAGGCCGGTGACCAGCGGCACGACGCCGATCAGCAACGCCCAGCGATAGCCGGCCTCCGGCATCAGGAAGAAACCGGCCAGCAGGGCCAGTCCGACGATCACGCGGATGGCGCGGTCCAGGGTGCCTTCATTCTTTGCGAACATGTCATGTCTCCTTTCGGGGTGACGTTGAATTCATGCGCGCAGTATGGGCGATTCGACCCGGCCTGTCGGTGACATGGTCACGTTCGCTCAGTCGGCATCCTCGGCCAGCTGCCGCAGGGTCTCGGGGTCGAGGATGCGGACCGTCCCCCGTTCCAGCGCCACGATCCCCCGCCGGGCCAGCGCATCCAGGCGGCGCGAGACCACCTCGCGCGCGGAGCCGATCAGCGCGGCGAGTTCCGCATGTGTGGCCTCGACGCGATCCTCCTCGGCCCGCGCCAGAAGCGCCTGCGCCAGGCGGCATTCGATGCGCTGGAAGGCGACACGTTCCAGAAGATGCATCATCGATTGCAGGCGGCGGGCGAAGGCCTCGAAGACAAAGCCGCGAAAGCCCGGATCGGCGTCGATCAGGCGAAGGAACATGTCGCGAGGGACCAGGACGACGCGCGCCTCGGTGGCGGTCGTGGCCTCGCCCGAGTAATCCTCGCCGCCCAGAAGGCCCAGCGTGGATTGCACGCAGCTTTGCCCCGGCTCGACCGAGTAGAGCAGGATGTCGCGCCCCGTCGGTCCGGTCAGGAACACCTCGACCCGCCCCGACAGGACGACGACGAAGCCCTTCACCGTCTCGCCCGGGCGGAAGAGGACCGTCCCTTTCGGCACATCCATCGGCGAAAGCCGGTCGAGCACGGCCAGGCTCTCCGGCGCGAGGCCGGGCAGGGCGGCCCCGGCGTCCCAGACGGTCACGCGCGCCCGCGCTTTTCGAAGCGGGGCAGCATCGCGCTGAAGTCGCGCCCCGCGCCGTCCTCGTCCTCGACGAAGCGGCGGTAGAGCTCGGCGGCCAGCTGACCCATCGGCGTATCGGCGTCCGCACTTTCCGCCGCCTGTTGCGACAGGCGCAGGTCCTTCAGCATCAGGTCGGCGGCGAAGCCGGGCTTGTAGTCGTTGTCGGCGGGCGATTTCGGGCCCACGCCCGGTGCCGGGCAATAGGCGTTCATCGTCCAGGAATAGCCCGACGAGGTCGAGACGACGTCGAACATCTTCTGGCGGTCGAGGCCCAGCTTGTCGGCCAGCGCGAAGGCCTCGCAGGTGGCGATCATGGTGACGCCCAGGATCATGTTGTTGCAGATCTTGGCGGCCTGGCCCGCGCCCGCGTCGCCGCAATGGACGGCCTTCTGGCCCATGATCTCGAAAAGCGGCCTGGCCTTCTCGAAGGCTGCCGCGCTGCCCCCCGCCATGAAGGTCAGCGTGCCCGCCGCCGCCCCGCCGACACCGCCCGAGACGGGCGCATCGACGGGAAGAAGCCCCGCCTTTTCAGCAGCTTCCGCGACGGACCTCGCGCTGGTGACGTCAACGGTCGAACAATCGACGAGGCCCGCGCCCGGCGTCATCGCGGGGATGATCTCGCCCGCGACCGCGCGCAGGATGGCGCCGTTCGGCAGCATGGTGATGACCACGTCCGCACCGGTCGCGGCCTCTGCCGCCGAAGCCGCCGGGATGACACCCGCGACGCTGACGCCCGCCGTGTCGAAGCCGGTGACCTCATGGCCCGCCTTCACCAGGTTCGCCGCCATCGGCGCGCCCATGTTTCCCAGTCCGATGAAGCCGATCTTCATGGGCTTGCCCTCCCTTTCTCAGTCGAATTTCAGCGCATCACTGCCCAGCGGCATCAACATGCGCGCGACCGCGGTCAGCGGCACGTCCCTGTCGGCATATTGCCAGCGCGGGTTGCGGTCCTTGTCAATGATCTGGGCGCGGATCCCTTCCAGGAAGTCCCCATGCTCCATCGCGCGATGGGTAAAGCGGTATTCCAGCTCCAGCGCCTTGCGGATGGTCAGCGAAGGCCCGCGCAGGCGGTGGACCATCTCGATCGTGCAGGCGACCGAGAGCGGCGCATTGCGCAGCACCGACTTCAGCGCGTCCCGGGCGAAGTCTCCGCCGTCGGCGCGCAGCGCGTTCAGGACATGGATGCGCGCCTCGCCGCCGAAGAGGGCGTCTATCTGTGGTTGCAGCGCGGCCAGCCTGCCCTCGGGCGGGGTTTCCGCCATGTCCTCGATCGGCGCGGGATCGCCCGATGCGACCAGCTGGGCGGTCAGGTCCGACCACATTGACTGCGGCACATAAGTGTCTGCAAAACCGGCATATATCGCGTCGGCAGGTCCCATGCGCGCGCCGGTGGTTCCCAGGTATTCGCCCAGCCGCCCCGGCGCCAGGGCCAGCATGAAACTGCCACCCACATCCGGCACAAGGCCGATGCCGCATTCGGGCATGGCGATCTGGCTGGTCTCGCCCACCACCCGGTGCGAGCCATGACAGCCCAGGCCCACGCCGCCGCCCATGGTGAAGCCCTGCATCAGGCTGACCACGGGCTTGGGATATTCGAACAGCTTGGCGTTCAGCCGGTATTCGTCGCGCCAGAAGGTCTGTCCATAGGCGAAATCGCCCTTCGTCCCCGTGGCATAGAGTTCCGCGATGTCGCCGCCGGCGCAGAAGGCCTTGTCGCCCGCGGCGTCGAACAGCACCAGCGCCACGCGGTCGTCGGCGCGCCATTGGTCGATCGCGGCCTCGATCGCGGTGCACATGGCATAGGTCATCGCGTTCAGCGCGGCGGGGCGGTTCAGCGTGATGCGGCCCGCGCGCCCCTCGATGCGGATGTCGACGTCGCTCATTCCGACCCCCGAGTTTTCTGCGAAAACTCGTGTCGGCGATTATTCGCAGAATTATCGCCCATCACGCGCGTTCCGCCAGCATGTGGCGCGCGACGATCACGCGCATGATCTCGTTGGTGCCTTCCAGGATCTGGTGCACCCGCAGGTCGCGCACCAGTTTCTCGATCCCGTAATCGGCCAGATAGCCATAGCCGCCATGCAGTTGCAGGCATTGATCCACCACCTTCGACCCGGCTTCGGTGACGAATTTCTTGGCCATGGCGCAGAACTTGGTGGCGTCTGGCGCGCCCTGGTCCAGTTTCCACGCCGCCTGGCGCAGGAAGGTGCGCGCGGCCTGCAACTCGATCTCCATGTCGGCCAGCCGCCATTGCAGGCCCTGGAACTGGTCGATCGACTGGCCGAACGCCTTGCGTTCGCCCATGTAGGTCAGCGTCGCGTTGAGCGCGGTCTGGGCGGCCCCCAGCGAACAGGCCGCGATGTTCAGGCGGCCCCCGTCCAGACCCATCATCGCGTAGCGGAAACCCTGGCCTTCCTCGCCCACTAGGTTGCCCGCCGGAACCGTGCAATCGTCGAACTGCACCTGTGCCGTGGGCTGCGAGCGCCATCCCATCTTGTCTTCCAGGCCCCCGAAGGACAGCCCCGGCGCGCCGTCCTCGACATAGAGGGTCGAGATACCCTTCGGCCCGTCGCCGCCGGTGCGCACCATGCAGACATAGGCGTCCGAATAGCCGCCGCCCGAGAT
>SBFT01000070.1 GCA_006227805.1 Paracoccaceae bacterium | reverse complement strand
CTCGACGAGGATCACCTCGCCCTGCGCGCGGCTTTCGACCGCGAAGCTGTAGGTGCCATAGGGCATGACGCTGCCCGCCCCATCGCGCCCGTCCCAGAGATAGGGCTGCGTCGAAACCGGAATTTCGCGCCGTGCCATTTCCACGCCGCGCTGGTCGGCGATGATCAGGATCGCCTGGTCGGCCACCGCCGCGGGGTTGGGCGCGATCGTCACGCTCTGACCCGAATAGGCGACCGGGGCGAGCGCGCGCGCCTCCATCCCGACCCAGCCGGCCAGGGCGGCCATGTTGCCCGTGGCCAGGGACGCGTTCAGCGCCGACAGCTGGTCATTTGCCAGAACCTGTTGTTCGACCATCGAGAACTGCGCAAGCTGTGCGGCGTATTGCGTGCTGTCGAGCGGCTCGAGCGGATCCTGATAGCGCGCCTGCGCGGTCAGCATCCTGATGAAGGTGTTGAAGTCCGAAGACAGGGCTCCGCCACCACTGGCGGATTGCCGTGCCGTCACGAGGCTGGTGTTCGGGTTTCCGGGCAGGGTCTGAACAAGCGTCATGAATGACCTTTCTAGAGACGTATATCGAGAGAACCCGACACCAGCATGGGCCGGGGCGCCGGGCCTTCGGGGGCCGCGGCGGCGGGAATATCGGACTGTCCTTGCAGGTCTTGATCCCGGCGGCCCCCCAAGTCAGGCGATGGATCGCGCCCCGAGCTTCCGCCAAATCGGAAATCCACGTCGTGATAGCCGAGGCTGCGCAGATCATGACCCAGTTCGGCGGCATGACGGCGCAGCATGTCCAGCGTCTCGGGACGTTCCGCCACCATCGTCAGGACCAGTCCGGTTTCACCCGGGCTGAGCGACAGGCGCACCTGCCCCAACTCGCGCGGGCTGAGCGTGATCTCGACGCTGCCATCCGCCGCTGCAGGCAAGGCCATCGCGATCTGCATGGCGACCGGCCGGAACGGTAGCGCCGCGGTCGCGGGCGCGGGCGCGGGTGCTGCCGTCTGGCGCGGCGCCTCTGACCCGGGAAGCCCGGTTTCCCCGGTCGTGGGCAGGAAGGCCTCGCCCGGCTGCACGCCGCCGAGAGTCGCCAGCATCCCCGGCAAGCCCCCGTGAGCGGGGCGCGGCAGAACCCAGCCAGGCGGTGTGCCAGCCTGCCTGGACATCGGCGCGTCGGCCTGGGGCGTCAGCGGCGGGGTGATCGCGGACGCGGCCTCGGCCCAATCCTGGCGCCGCCGGACCGGGTCAAGCGGGTTCGCCTGCTGTGTGAAGCCGACATCCTGCCTGATCGGCCGCATGGGCGCCGCCGGACCACCGGCTTGCGCCACCCCGACCGGCGCGGACATGGTGGCAGCCGGGGCGGATGCCGCACCCATGGGATCCGGGCGCATCTGCTGCGGAGCCATGCCCCCCTCTGCCGCAGATGCTTTCGCCGGGCGGGCAGCTTCCGCTTCCTGTTCCGGGGTCGCCGTCATCGGAGTGGCCATCGAGGGTGCCCCGGACGGGAGCGCCTTCGGCGTTCCAGCCGGGTCCGGAACCGGAGACGGAGACAGGGCCGCGACAGGGTCGCTGGCGGCTGCGTCGGGAGTGGCGCGATCCAGGAAAAACGACGGCCCCTGTGGGGATGGCCCATCGGGACCAAGGTCAAGTCCCGGGACGCTCGGGACCGCTTGTTCCGCCTTGCCGAGACCCGCGTTCGAGGCGACGCCACCGAGGGACAGGACGTCCGCCCCGTCCGCGTCCGGATCCGCGCCGACGGGATCCCCCGTCGCATCGCCGCCCTGCGCGCCGTCCTCCGCCGACGAACCGGACGGCACGGCGATTGCGGTTGACTCAGGCACCTGCAGCAGAACCTGCTCGAAACTGGTCCGGGGCTTGGCCTGGGCAGTCGCATTGGCCGGCAGACCGATCACGGTGTCGGCGGTGGTGGTGCGCAGGTTCATGATCTGCATGTCGGTCTCCGGATTCTGCCTGGACACCGGCAGATTGACCGGAACGGGTTACTGGATCTTTACCCCGGACGCCGAAACTGCCCCGAGTTGAGAACAACTTGAAAGGACCTTCGATGATCCCTGCAGTTACGGACCAGGCCCCGCGGGGAACCGGCGATACATTGCGTCAGGACATGCGTTTGCGCGAGGCCGCAATTCAACTGGAAGCGACATTCCTGGCGGAAATGCTGAAGTCCGCCGGGCTGGGGCAAGCGCGCTCGGGCTTTGGCGGCGGTGCCGGAGAGGAACAGTTCGCGTCCTTCCTGTTGCAGGAACAGGCCCTGGCCATGGCGCGCACGGGCGGTATCGGCCTGGCCGAAGCCATCTTCGAATCGCTGAAGGAACGGCAGGATGTCTGACACCCCCGAACACGACATGCTGCGGGATCTCGACGCGGTTCTCGATGCCGAACGCGATGCCTTGCTCGGCGGCGAGCTGGAGATGATCGAAGGGCTGGTGCAGCGCAAGTCCGAGCTGGTGGAGCGGTTGACGGGTCTGCCGCGTCTGCCCGATGGCGCGATCGTGCCCCTCCAGCAGAAGATGCGGCGCAACCAGGTTCTTCTGGACAGCGCCCTCGACGGCATACGCGCGGTGGCGATCCGGATGGCCGAGTTGCGAAGCCTGAGGCGATCGCTGGAAACCTATGATCGCAATGGCCGGCGCCAGAGCCTGTCGACCCCGCAGGAAAGCACCGTCGAACGCAGGGCCTGACAGGGCGTTTTCACAAAATGCAGTGAATTCAGGTCGCGGCGCTTAGGAAAGGATTCATGCCTTTGACCGCACCTTGACCGCGCGTTCCCCCGTGAATGGCGCGACGTCGCAGACCGACGGACGCAGTGATCAGAATGAGATGTCAAGGCCACCGAAAGGATGGCGCTCACTCGGGCCGAAAGCGCCCATCAACAAAGGAAAGACAACATGGCGACCTTCCAGGCACCCCCGTGATGCCCGCCGCCACCGATGACCTTCTTGCGCTTGATGATGACCGGCGCCGCATTGTCTTGCGCACCCATCTCCACCACCTTTTCTCACCCGCTGCCAGTCCTATGCTGCGGGCATTAAGGGCGGCTTAACGGATAAAATGCGGGATATTCAGGTCAGCGCATCGCGGGGGCGTTCGCCCCGGAAGAACGCGTCCAGGTTGTCCAGCGCGCGGAACCCCATGGCGTCGCGCGTGGACACGGTGGCGCTGCCGATATGGGGCAGCATGAAGATGTTGGGATGCGCCGCGAAGGCCGGGTTGCCGCCGGGTTCGACCTGGAAGCAATCCAGACCCGCCGCAGACAGGTGGCCCGACACGATGGCCGCCAGCAGCGCGGCCTCGTCGACCAGCGCACCGCGTGCCGTGTTCACGAGGATCGCCCCCTTCGGCATCAGGGCCAGGCGGTCCGCATTCATCAGGCCGCGCGTCTGCGGCGTCGCGGGGCAGTGCAGGGACAGGAAATCGGCCTGCGGCAGCAGGCTTTCGACACTGTCATGCCAGATCGCGCCCTGTTCCAGTTCCGGCGAAAGCCGGGTGCGGTTCGCGTAATGCACCTGCATCCCGAAACCGCGCGCGCGGGCGGCAAAGGCGCGCCCGACGCGACCCATCCCGATGATGCCGACACGCGCGCCGGTCACCTGCTTGCCGACCATGAAGGACGGGCTCCAGACATCCCACTTGCCCTGACGGACCATGGTATCGCCTTCGACCGCGCGCCGCGCCGCCCCCAGCATCAGCAGCATGGCGATTTCGGCGGTGGCGTCGGAGAGGACGTCGGGCGTGTTCGTCACCATGATCCCGCGCGCGCCCAGCGCGGCCAGGTCACAATGATCCACGCCGACCGAGTGGTTCGCGATGATCCGGAGGCGCGGATCCAGCCGCGCCGCGACCTCGGCCGAGAAATGCTCGGAATGGCAGGGCAGGACGGCGTCGACCTCGGCGCTCATCCGGACCAGCGTGTCGGCGTCGCTTTCGGTGTCGTCCCAGTTGATCACGCAATCATAGTCTCGCTGGGCGCGTTCCAGCGTGGCGTCGGACAGACGCCGCGGGATCCACAGGCGGGGACGCTGTGGCATCTACTTGTCCTTCTTGAAGTTCTCTTCCCAGAGGTCATAGAACGCCATGCAGATCACGGCGATCGCGATGATCATGAAGGGCAAGCCGCCCCAGAACCCCGCAAACCCGGACGAGATCGACTTCGACAGGCCCAGGACGAAGACCGACATCAGCCCGACACCGAAGATCGATACGACCAGTTTCACCGCGCGTGACATGATAACCCTCCGTCAGGCCGCCTCGGCGGCAAGTGATTTCTGAACCCAGGCCGCCGTCCGGAACAGGCGGTCGTCCTTTTCCATGCTGCCGATCACCTGGACCCCGATGGGCAACCCGTTTTCGCCGACAAGGACCGGCATCGTCAAGGACGGCAGGCCGCACAGGCTCCAGATCCGGCAGAAGACCGGATCGCCGGTGCTGCCGGATGACCGAAGCGGCGCTTCGCCCGTGGCGCTGGGGCTGATGATCGCGTCGAAGTCCTGGAAATGTCGCTCGAAAAACGCCTCGGCCGATTGCTTCACGGCCATCGCATCTTCGTACCTGTCGCGCGTGATGGCGCGCCCGCGCTCGATCACGGGCTTCAGGGTCGGGCTGAGACTGTCCCAATGCGCGTCGATCACCTGGGCCATGTGCTGACAGAACTCGTATTCGTGGATGGTCAGGTGCACGTCGACCAGCCCGGTCAGGGTGTCCGACACCGGCAGGCGCTCGACCCGGGCGCCCAGCGCGTCGATCACCGCATCGATCCCGGCGCGGGCATCCTCGTCCAGCATCTCGTTGAACGGGAAATCGAACCAGGCGAGGTCCGGTTCCACGGGAACATCGGCCCGGGCACCGGCCAGGGTCCGGGGGCGCGCATGGGGCGGGCTTGCGGGATCGGCGGGATCATAGCTGACCAGCGCGTCCGTCAGCAGGGCCGCATCCTCGAGCGTGCGCGCGAACACCCCGATGTGGTCCAGCGAAGCCGAGGTCTGCAGCACACCCCGGCGCGAGATCATGCCGCGCGACGGCTTGAAACCGAAGAGCCCGCAATAGGACGCCGGTCGGATCACCGATCCCCCCGTCTGCGAGCCGACCGCAAGGGGCACGTGACCCGCCGCCACGGCGGCCGCGGATCCGCTGGACGACCCGCCGGGGCTGCGCATGGGGTCATGCGGATTGACGGTGTCGGTGGGATGGACGAAGGCGAATTCGGTCGTCTTGGTCTTGCCGAGGATCACCGCACCCGCCTCGGTCAGGCGTTCGACGATCGCTGCGTCGCGGTCGGGTCGCCGCCCTGCGAAGGCCGCGGCGCCGCATTCCGTGGGGTAGTCCCGCGTGTCGACGATATCCTTCAGCGCGACCGGCAGACCCTGCAACGGCCCCACTGCAAGACCGGCGCGGCGCACCCGGTCCATCTCTCGCGCGCGGGCCAGAGCGCGGTCGGGGTCCAGATGCGCCCAGGCCTTCAGGTCGCTGTCGGTCGCCTCGATCTTCTTCAGGCAGGCCGCGACCAGCGCCTCGGACGACAGGCGCCCGTCGCGGATGGCCTCGGCCGCCTGCACGGCCGTCAGCAGGGTCAGGTCGCCCTTCAGCATCACGGCACGTAGGGGCCGAAGAAGTAGTCAGGCAGATACAGGGCGATGCCGGGGAACTGATACATCAGGATCATGCAGAGCAGGACGATTCCCAGATACGGCATCAGGCCCTTGAAGATCTCGATCAGCTCGATCTGTTTCTTCAGGACGCCCTTCAGGTAATAGGCGGACATGGCCATGGGTGGCGTCAGGAACGAGGTCTGAAGGTTCAGCGCCACCAGCATCGCGAAGAAATACGGGTTCACGCCGAAGAATTCCAGCATCGGCAGGAAGATCGGGACGAAGATGATCAGGATCTCGGACCATTCCAGCGGCCAGCCCAGCACGAAGATGATCAGCTGCGCCAGAACGAGGAACTGCCAGGGCTCGAGATCCAGGGCGACGACCCAGTCCTTGATGATGTCGTGGCCGCCGAGGATCGAGAACACCGAAGCGAAGGTCCAGGACCCGACGAACAGCCAGCACACCATCGCGGTCGCCTTGGCCGTCAGGTAGACCGATTCCTTGACCTTCTCCCAGGTGAGGGACCGGTAGAGCATCGCCAGGACCAGACCGCCCAGCGCGCCCATCGCCGCCGCTTCCGCGGGTGTCGCCAGACCGCCCAGGATGGACCCCAGGACCAGCATGATCAGGACCGTAAGCGGCACGAACGACACCAGAAGGTCACGGTAGATCTGTGCCGTGGGCGGCACGTCTTCCAGGTTGGGCTTGGGCGCCAGGGACGGGTTCAGCTTCACCCGGATGATGACATAGACCATGTAGAGGCCCGCCAGCATCAGACCGGGGAACACCGCCGCCGCATAAAGACGCAACGGCGATAGCTCGGCGATCGCGGCATAGACGATCAGCATGATCGACGGCGGGATCAGGATGCCCAGCGTGCCGCCGGCGCAGATGACACCGGAGGCGAAGCTGCGCTGATAGCCGGCATTGGCCATTGCCGGATAGGCCAGCAGGCCCATCAGGGTGACGACCGCGCCGACGATCCCCGATGCGGTCGAGAATATCGTGCAGGTCAGCAGTGCGGCGATCGCCAGCGCGCCCGGCAGGTTCCGCGCAGCCATGTAGAGCGAGATGAACAGGCGGTCCACGATGTTGGCGCGTTCGACCACGTACCCCATGAACAGGAACAGCGGGATCGCCACCAGCGTCGGGTTCTCCATGACCGAGAACGTGTTCTGGTTCAGAAGATAGAAGATGTTGTTGTTGAAGATGTCGGCGAAGCTCTCCGGCGCGCCGGTATAGTAAGCATAATACCCGAATGCCACACCCATCGCCAGCAGCGTGAAGGCGATCGGGAAGCCCAGCATCACCAGCACGATGAACAGGCACAGCATGAAGATGGCGACTTGAGGATCCGTCATCGGTCTATTCTCTTGTTTTCGGGGTGCGCGACGGGATCAGACCCGCGGATTTTCCATTTCGGCCAGCAGGTCTTCGGTTTCCTGCACATCGTCCAGACGCTCGGGCCAGGCGCCGGTCCGCATCGCGATCCAGCAGCGCATCAGCTCGGCGAAGCCCTGGATCAGCATCAGGGCACCCGCGACGGGGATCAGCGTCTTGAAGAAATAGACCTGGATGCCGGCGGGAGAGTTGATCGAGGTCTCCTTCCAGCGCCAGCTGTCGGATGCGATCTCCCAGCCGTACCAGAACAGGGCCAGCATGCCCGGGTAGAAGAAGAGCAGGTAGAGCAGGAAATCCAGGCGTGCCTGCCACTTGACCGGGAACAGGCGATACAGCACGTCGCCCCGGACATGCGCGTCCTGCGCGAGGGCATAGGGCCCCGACATCAGCAGCAGAGCGCCATACATCTGGATCATCATGTCGAAGGCCCAGACGGTGGGGTGGTTGAGAACGTAGCGCACGAACACCTCGTAGCTGACGCTGAGCGTCAGGATGAGGATGCACCAGGCAAAGCCGCGACCCACCCAAAGGCTGAGACCTTCAATGGAATGAATGATTTTCGTCACGACCGCCCCCGCCGTTCTTCCCGAGTGACAGGGCCCGGTTCACCCGGGCCCCGTCGAAACGCGATCTCTCCGATCAGGAGAAGTAGTGATTGTAGGCCAGCTTGTAGTCCGGCTGGTTCAGGTTCAGGTAACCCATGACCGTCTTGGCATAGGCCTTCTGGCTTTCCACCACCTTGGCAAAGAACGGATCCTCGCCCGAGATGCGCTCGACCACCACGTCCCATGCCTTCAGCTGAGCGGCCATGACGTCGTCCGGGGTGCGGTAGACATTGACGCCCTGTTCGGTCTGCAGACGCACCAGGTCATCGGCATAACGCTTGGTGTTGTGCCAGTAGAAGTTCGAGTTCTCGGCCTCGGACGCATATTTCAGGATCGCCTTCAGCTCGTCCGGCAGCGAATCGAACTTGCGCTTGTTGAACGTGATCTCGAAGAACTCCTGGCTCTGGTGGAACGAGGCCAGGTGATAGTGCTTGGACACGTCCTGCATGCCGAAGTCGCGGTCCGACGTCGGGTTGTTGAATTCGGCCGCGTCGATCAGGCCCGACTTCATCGCCGGCTGGATTTCGCCGCCGGGCAACTGCACGACCGACATGCCCATTTCCAGCAGGACGTCGGCGGCCAGACCAACGGTGCGGTATTTCAGGCCATTCATCTGGTCCGCGCCGGTGATCTGCTTGTTGAACCAGCCCAGCGGCTGCGCCGGCATGGGCGAGTTGAAGAAGGACACGATGTCGAGGCCCAGCGAGCCCATCAGTTCGTCGAACAGCTCCTGTCCGCCGCCGTAATAGACCCAACCCAGAACTTCCTGGCTGGACCAGCCGAAGCAGGGGCCGGTGCCGAACAGCGAGGCCGCCTTGGACTTGGAATACCAGTAGGCCGGCACGTAGTGGGCCGCGTCCAGAACGCCGCGGTGCGCCGCGTCCTGCATCTGGCTGGTCTTGACCACGGAATCGACCGGCAGAAGCTCGATCGTCAGGGCGCCACCGGCCATCTGGTTCACGCGGTCCACGTAGGATTGCGCGTTTTCAAGGAAGATGCCGCCGCCCCAGGCCGCCTGCATCTTCAGGGTCGTGCCCTGGGCCGTCGCGATGGACGGAGCCGCCAGGGCTGCAGCGCCGGCGATGGCCGTGCCGCGCAGGAATTTCCTGCGAGTGGTCGAGTTGGTCATGATACCTCCCTCATCTCAAGACCTATGGATGCCAGTCGATCTGGCGGCATGTCCGGCGCCCTGCATTCCGTTCAGGAAGGCTTGCCCCATCCATACCCTGGCCAGCGGACGCCTCCTCCGGCGTCCTGGCGCAGCCAGCGCGATAAGTTTAACGCGACGGCGCCGTCCTTCCACAACATTTTTCACAAATTGGCAAGATAGTTTTACCAGATACCGCCTTTCCGCAATTTTCCGACCGTTCCGCCTCGGGGGCGGAGGCGGGTTCGCCAACAAATTCATCGCGATACCTGACAAGGCACTGGCGCGCCTTATCTGTGCGGGAACCGAGGTTCTTCGAAGGCTGTGCCATGACCGGACCGACACCGACAAACCGCGCGACAGCGGTGCCGACCAGCCGGGCGCGACGCCTTGCGGGACTGGGCGGCATGGCGACGGGAATCGCGGGGTCCGTGGCAATGGGTGGTCTGAGACAGCTGCTGGCGGGTCAGCGCCCCGACATGCGCGGCCTGCTTCTGACCCCGGCAAACGTCACCAGACTGGCCGACCAGCTGGCGCGGATGCGCGGCGCCGCGATGAAGGTGGGGCAACTGGTCTCGATGGACGCGGGCGAGATCCTGCCGCCTGACCTGGCCCGGATCATGGCCCGCCTGCGGGCGGACGCGGATTACATGCCGCCCCGACAGCTGCGGGACGTGCTGACGCGCGCCTGGGGCGCCGACTGGCATCGACGCTTCGCGCGCTTCGACGTGCGCCCGATCGCGGCCGCCTCGATCGGCCAGGTGCATCGTGCCCTCACCCGGGACGGGCGCGACCTGGCGATCAAGGTGCAGTATCCTGGCGTGGCGCGCAGCATCGACAGCGACGTCGACAACGTGGGCGCCCTGATCCGCCTGTCGGGCCTTTTGCCGCCCGGCTTCGACCTGGCCCCCCTGCTGGCTGAGGCCAAGTCCCAACTGCGCGACGAGACCGATTACCTGCGCGAGGCAGACCAGATCCGGGCATTCCGCGATCTTCTGGGCACCGGGACGTTCGATCTGCCCGATCCCCAGGACGATCTGACAGGCGCGGGCGTCCTGGCGATGACCTACCTGGAAGGCGCACCGGTCGAGGCCATCGAGGACCAGCCTCAGGCCATCCGCGACGCGGTGATGCGCGATCTGCTGGACCTTATGTTCCGCGAGATGTTCGACTTTGGCCTTATGCAGTCCGATCCCAATTTCGCCAATTACCGCGTGAACGGCGATACCGGCCGGGTGGCCCTGCTGGATTTCGGCGCGACACGGCCTGTGCCACGCGATGTGGCGGACGGCTATCGCCATCTCTTCGCCGCGGCGATGGACCGGAATGGGGACGGGCTACGCGAAGCGGCTCTGACATTGGGCTTTTTCGCTCCCGATACCGCGCCCCGCCATCAGCAGATGGTGCTCGACATGCTGGCGCTGGTCTTCGCTCCGCTCGCTGAAGGGCGCGCTTTCGATTTCGGCGATCCCGCGCTGGCCCGGGCGATCCATCAGGCCGGCATGGAGATGGCCGCCGAGCGCGATTTCGTCCATGTCCCTCCAATCGAGACGCTGTACATGCAGCGCAAGTTCGGAGGCCTGTTCCTGCTGGGAAGTCGTCTGCGGGCGCGTGTCGACCTGGCCGGATTGTTGCGGGCCTGGGTGGACACGGCTCGCACAAACGAAAACGCCCCGCGGGTGCGGGGCGTCTGATCCTGCGTTTCAGGCTGATCGTCAGGCCGCCTTGCGCTTGCGCCGCACCATCAGGCCCAGGCCACCAAGCGCCGTCAGCAGAAGCGGCAGACCTGCGGGCAGCGGCACCACCGTCAGTTTCACGCTGGTCAGGATCGCGCCGATGTTGTCGCCGCCTGCGTTCTGGAACGTCAGCGCGCCGCCAGCCGGAAAGTCCGGTCGGACCTGGATCGGAACAGGCCTGACCGCCTGTCATTCACGGGCCGGAAGACGCCGCCTTGAAGGAAAGTGGTGCCGCTGAAGGGACTCGAACCCCCGACCCCATCATTACGAATGACGTGCTCTACCAGCTGAGCTACAGCGGCCCTGGTGCGGGGCGCT
>SBFT01000250.1 GCA_006227805.1 Paracoccaceae bacterium | reverse complement strand
CGGGGCGCGTTGTCGCCTTCCGCCGGCGGCAACAGGCTGCCGCCGGGGGCCAGGCCCGGCAGGGCGGGCGTGTCGGCCGCGCCGTCCGAGGCCGGGGCGGGCACGCCCAGCCGGTCGATGACCGAGGTTCCGGTGGCGCGCTGCGCCGCGAAGATGGTCAGCGTCATCGAGGTGCAGATGAAGGCGATCGCCAGGATCCAGGTCACCTTCGACAGCGCCGTGGCCGCAGAACGGCCCGCCATCGCGCCGCCGCCGCCCATGCCCAGACCGCCACCTTCGGACCGCTGCATCAGCACGACCGCGATCAGGCCGAGGGCCAGCAGAAGGTGAATGATCAGAACGACGTTTTCCATATGTGCCTGCGATCCGGGGGAGGGCCTGACGGGCGCTATGTAGGCAAGTTTGCCATGGGGGGCAAGGCGTGAGTTTCGCGCTGGACTCCGGCCGCGCGGATTGGTCAGACTGCCGTCATGCCGCATGACCATCACGATCATCACGATCATCACGACGATCATACCCACGGGGAGGATCATCCCCATGCGCACCTGCCGCCGGACCCCGCGCTGCGGGTGCGCGCGCTCGAGACGATCCTGACGCGCAAGGGGCTGATCGACCCCGCCGCGCTGGACGCGATCATCGACACCTATCAGAACCGCATCGGCCCGAAGAACGGCGCGCTGGTCGTCGCCCGCGCCTGGGCCGATCCGGAATTTCACGCGGCCCTGATGCGGGACGCGACCGCGGTGGTGGCCGACATGGGCTTTTTCGGGCGCCAGGGCGAACACATCACCGCCGTGGCGAACACCCCGCAGACCCACAACATGGTCGTCTGCACCTTATGCTCCTGCTATCCGTGGCCGCTCCTCGGCATTCCGCCGGGCTGGTACAAGTCCGACGCCTACCGCGCCCGCGCGGTGCGCGAGCCGCGCAAGGTCCTGGCGGATTTCGGCGTGACCCTGCCCGGGGACAAGGCCGTGCGCGTCTGGGATTCGACCGCCGAGATGCGCTATCTGGTGGTCCCCGAACGCCCCGAAGGCACCGAGGGCTGGTCGGTCGAGGCGCTGGCGGGCCTCGTCACGCGCGACAGCATGATCGGCACCGGCTTGCCGAGGCAGCCCGGATGACCCGGCCGCACGACATGGGCGGGCGGTTCGGCGACGGGGCGGTGATCCCCGAACCCGAGACACCGGTCTTTCACGAGGACTGGCACGCGCGTGCGCTGGCGGTGACGCTGGCGGCGGGGGCGCTGGGGCAATGGAACCTCGACACCTCGCGCCACGCGCGCGAACGCCTGTCGCCCCGGGATTACGCGCGGTTTTCCTATTACGAGAAATGGATGGCGGGCCTGGCCGACCTGTTGGTGGAAAAGGGCGTCCTCAGCCGCGAGGACCTGGCGGGCGGGGGCGACGACGCGCCCCATCCGCTGGCCGCGCGCGCGCTGAAGGCCCATGCGGTGGCGGGCGTCCTGGCGAAGGGCGGGCCGTCGGACCGGCCTTCGGCGATCCCGCCGCGCTTCGTGCCCGGCTGTGCGGTGCGCACCTTGCGGCCCGCCGCGAACCGGCTGGTCGATGGCGGCCACACGCGTCTGCCCGCCTATGCGGCCGGCGCGCGCGGCGTGATCCTGTCCTGCCACGGCGCGCATGTGCTGCCCGACGCCAATGCCCATGGCCTGGGCGAGGCGCCCGAGCCGCTCTACACGGTGGTCTTTCCCGCCTCGGAACTCTGGGCCGCGCCCGAGCACCCCGGGGACGAGGTGACGCTCGATCTCTGGCAATCCTACCTCGAGCCCGCATGATGCATCAGCCGCCCGAACCCGTCTTCGCCGAGCCCTGGCACGCGCAGCTCTTCGCGCTGACGGTGCATCTGAACGAGGCCGGGCGCTTCGCCTGGCCCGACTGGGCCGCGCGCTTTTCCGAGACGCTGGCGCGCCACGGTCTGGACCGCGACCTGGACGGCGGCGACGACTATTTCACCGCCTGGCTGGAAACGCTGGAAGGCATGCTAGCGCGGGATGGCGGCGCCGCCCCGGAGGAGGTCGCCGCCATGCGCGACGCATGGGAGGACGCCTACCTGACCACGCCCCACGGCGCGCCGGTGCATCTGAAGCGCTAGCGCCCGCGCGGGCGCGACACCAGGCCCGCCTTCGCCAGGAACAGCCACAGGTCCCCGCGCGAGGGCCAGCGCAGCCGTGCGCGGCGCAAGACCGGCTTGCCCGCCAGGCGCTGCGCCTCGTGGATGTCGATCACGCGCTCGGCGCAGCCGCAGCCTTCGCCGGTGGCGACCTTCTCGTAATAGAACTTCGTGAAATCGTGTTCGCGCGCGCGTCTCATTCGTCCACATCGTCCATGTCATATTGCCCGGACAGCCGCTTGCGCACGATCGACCACGACAGGCCGATCCCAAGGACGGCGGACAAGGCGAAGATGCCCAGCCAGGTGTTCAGGTTGCGGTTATCGAGCGACAGGACGCCCAGATCGTAGAGCACCCAGAGAAGGGCCGCCACCACCGCCAGCACCAGGAACATCCCGAAGCCGCCGATCGAGCGCAGCGTCGCGCGCAGGTAGATGATGTAGCCGATGGCCAGGATCAGCCCTGCCAGCACCGTGACCGACAACTGCGTCTGGTAATTCGCCTGCGCCCAGCGGACATAGTTCCACTCGGTCGGGTTGTAGCTGACGGACAAGAGCACGAAGGCGAACAGCCAGCGCAGGAAGATGCTCATCGCAAGGGCCCCGTTTTCCCAATCCATGGCCGAAAGCCCTCCGGCCTGTAAAGCCCGGCATTTTCCGCGTCGGCGAAATACAGGTTTTCCTGCCCCGCGCGCCCCGATATACGGGGCCCCGGTCCGATCGCGGACAGGCAAAGGAAAGAGCGGCAGACATGGCCAACGTGGTGGTTGTCGGCGCCCAGTGGGGCGACGAGGGCAAGGGCAAGATCGTCGACTGGCTGAGCGAGCGCGCCGACGTTATCGCGCGCTTTCAGGGCGGGCACAATGCGGGCCATACTCTGGTCATCGACGGCAAGGTCTACAAGCTGAACGCGCTGCCCTCGGGCGTGGTGCGGGGCGGCAAGCTGTCGGTGATCGGCAACGGCGTCGTGCTGGACCCCTGGCACCTGGTCAAGGAGATCGCCGCGATCCGCGAGCAGGGCGTCGAGATCACGCCCGAGACGCTGATGATCGCCGAGAACACGCCGCTGATCCTGCCCTTCCATGGCGAATTGGACCGCGCGCGGGAAAGCCAGAACGCGGTCGCCAAGATCGGCACGACCGGGCGCGGCATCGGGCCGGCCTACGAGGACAAGGTGGGCCGCCGGGTGATCCGCGTCGCCGACCTGGGCGACGACGCGACGCTGGAGTTGCGCGTGGACCGGGCGCTGGTCCACCACAACGCGCTGCGCAGCGGTCTGGGTCTCGATCCGATCGACCGCGACGGACTGATCGCCGAT
Source organism: Paracoccaceae bacterium (assembly GCA_006227805.1). GTDB lineage: Bacteria > Pseudomonadota > Alphaproteobacteria > Rhodobacterales > Rhodobacteraceae > JAGYKE01. Next base: position 7,416 of record SBFT01000250.1, on the reverse strand, counting down.
CTGAAGGCCATCGCGCCCGAGATCCTGAAATATGCGGGCCCGGTCTGGAAGGTGATGCAGGAAAAGCGCAAGGCGGGCAAACGCATCCTGTTCGAGGGGGCGCAGGGGGCGCTGCTGGACATCGATTTCGGCACCTATCCCTTTGTCACCTCGTCGAACGTGATCGCGGGCCAGGCGGCGACCGGCGTGGGCCTGGGCCCCGGGGCGATCAACTTCGTCCTGGGCATCGTGAAGGCCTACACGACGCGGGTGGGCGAAGGCCCGTTCCCCACCGAACTGCATGACGCCGACGGCCAGCGCCTGGGCGAGCGCGGTCGCGAATTCGGCACCGTGACGGGGCGCAAGCGGCGCTGCGGCTGGTTCGATGCCTGCCTGGTGCGCCAGACCTGCGCCACCAGCGGCGTCAACGGCATCTCGCTGACCAAGCTGGACGTGCTGGACGGGTTCGAGACGCTGAAGATCTGCGTGGGCTATGATCTCGATGGCGCGCGGCTGGATTACCTGCCGACGGCGGCGGACGCGCAGGCGCGCTGCACGCCGGTCTACGAGGAGATGCCCGGCTGGTCGGAATCGACCGAAGGCGCGCGCAGCTGGGCCGACCTGCCCGCCAACGCGATCAAGTATGTCCGCCGGATCGAGGAGTTGATCGACTGCCCGGTCGCGCTACTTTCCACCTCGCCCGAGCGGGACGACACGATCCTCGTGCGGGATCCTTTCGCGGATTGATGCCAGACGGATGAGCGACAGACCGACCCTCAGCTACAAGGCGCGCCGGCGCTGGTCCCTGGTGATCCTGCTGGTGGGCCTGCCGCTCTATGTCGTGGCGGCGGTCACGGTGGTCAACTGGTTCGACCGCCCGCCGCTGTGGCTGGAATTCGTGATCTACGTGGCCCTGGGCATCGTCTGGGCGCTGCCGTTCAAGTTCGTCTTCAAGGGCGTCGGCCAGGCGGACCCGGACGCGAAGTGACCCCGGCCGCGGGCGGTGCCCGCCCGTTTCGGTGCCAGTCCGCGCCATCCCCGAAAAGCGAAAGGCGCGCCCCGGCGAGCAGGCCGGAGCGCGCCTTCGTGGCGCGACGGGGCGCGGGCGATCAGCCCGCGGCGCGCATGTCGTCGGGACGGAAGCCGATCCGGTCCGAGACGGTGAAGCGTCCGCCCTGGATCTTCTCGATCTTGCCGTCGCGCAGCAGCTGGCCGAACGAGCGCAGGCCATCCTCGCGGCTGAACTCCTCGGGTTCCAGCATCCGCACCTTGGTCATCAGCTGCGGGCGCGAGAACTGGTCCTGCCCCTCGACGAAGGCGAGATACGAGGCCGCGGCCTCGAGCAGGTCGGGCAGTTCGTAGGCGCCCACGCTTTCGGCGAATTCCGCAAAGCTCATCTGGCCATCGGCCAGCGCGGCGTCGGCTTCCGGCATGGGCCGGCTGACGACGCGGCGCGGGCGGACCTCGGCCGGTTCGGCATCGACGCGCTGGGCGGCGACCAGTTTCAGCGGCGCGGGGCGTTCGTCCTCGGGACGACGCGAGCGGACGCGGTCTTCGCTGGGCGCCTCGGGGCGGCGCGGGCGGACGGCCTGGGCCAGATCGTCGCGATAGACGGCGTCGGGCTGGGCGGCGATCAGCCTGGGTTCGCCTGCGTCCTCGGCCTTCTGGGCGGCGACGGCGGCGCGCAGGTGGTCGAAATCCGCCCGGCGGGTGCTGGCTTCGGCGTCGCCCATCTGGCTGTCGGTTTCGGCCAGCAGGCGCGCCAGGTCCTCGTCGAGATCCTCGTCATCCAGAAGGGCGTGGCCTTCGCGGATATCGGCGTCGTCGGCTTCGCCGGCGTCCAGCGTCTCGGCGACGGCGGGCATGTCGTCCTCGTCCCGGATGTCGTCCGTGTCGAACGTCCGGTCCTCGTCGTCGCGGTCCTCGGCGAAGATCGAGGCGAAGTCGTCCTCCTCGTCCGCGATGTCGTCCTTGTCGCGGGCGATCAGGTCCTCGAACGCGTCCTCGTCCTCGTCCTCGTCCTCGTCTTCGAGGCCGCGCGCGCCCTCCTCGTCGAGGTCCATGATCTCCTCGACCAGGTCCTCCTCGTCGAGGGCGTCGAGTGCGTCCTCGTCCAGGTCCTTCCGGTCGGCGACGACAAGCTCGTCCTCTAACAGGTCGTCCTCGTCGGGGGCGTAGAGATCGTCCTCGTCCCGGGCGGCCTCGTCGAGGCCCAGTTCGGCTTCGACCTCGGCCAGTTCGCGCATCAGGTCGTCTTCGTCCTCCTGCGACAGGAGGCTGTCGTCCTCGTCGCCGTCCTCGATCAGGACGGCTTCGAATTCCTCGCGGCTGACCTTCAGGAGCCGGGCCGAGACCGCCGCGTCTGCGGGCGTCTCGTCGGCGTCCTTGCGGCCCATCTCGCCCATGATCGCGGCGATCGGATCGGCGGCCGGGGCCTGCGCGACGTCGGCGTGCTGGTCCTCTGCATAGTCCGAGCGGGTCTGCGCGGCGTCGCTCTGGGCGACGACGGCGCGGATGCGCTGCAGCTTGGCGGCGATGCTGTCGGCGGCGGCGCTGCGGGCCGAGGCGGCGGCGTCCTCGGTCGCGGCCTGCGGTTCGGCGGGGGCGGAGATGTCGGGCATCCGGATCTGCGAGACGGGCTCGTCGGCGATGTCCTCTTCCATGTCGCCCATGTCCGCGGCCTGCGACTGGCCGAAGAAAGACGCCATGTCGGTTTCTTCCGACGCGTCCGCGGCCGTGTCTTCATCGGCGATCCCGGCCAGGTCTTCGTCGGCTTCGGCGACCGCGTCTTCCAGTTCTTCCACGCTTTCCGCGATTTCCTCGGCCATGTCCCGGGCGGTATCTTCCGCGATGGCCTCCTCTGCGGCGACCTCTGCGACGGCATCCTGTGCGGCCGCTTCCGGTGCCGCATGAGTTTCAGGGGCAGCGGAGGCTCCGGACCCGGTCATGGCGGCGACGGCCGCCGCGGCGATGGCTTCGGGTGCGAAGCCGGCGGCCACGGTTGCGGTCGCGGTCGCGACAGGTGCCGGGGCGGGCCTTTCCAGCGCGGCGGCGGGGCGATCCGCTTCGTCGGTCGCGCGCAGCACGAAGCCGTTGCCGTCATGGCTGGCCTCGACCCGGCGCGCGATCTCGCGCTGGGCGATCCGCGCCAGCATCTCGGCATCGGGCTGCGGGGGTTCCGCGCCGAAGTAGCGATCCTGTTGCGCCAGGTCGCGGAAATACTCGGCAATCGCCTTCATTGTTCCAAAGGAGTCCTCGAACCCTTCCAGGGTGCACGAGAAAGTGCCATAGGACACCGTCAGGATTTTGTTGCTGTGAACCATGGGGTTGCTCGTCCTCTAACTTTTCTAACGTCCCGTTTACCAAGCCGAGAGGGTCGAAAGCGGCCCGAATCTGTGAAAGGAAGCGTATCATTTCGTGGCAGGAATGTGACCGGGTTCCAGGAAAGGCAACAATCGCGCAATGCCTGACATAATTGTGGACAGTTTAGAAAACGTGACCCTGATCGGGGGCGGTGCGGTCGATCCCGGGCAGCTGGCGCAGGCGCTGGACCTGGCCCCGGTCCTGGTGGCGGCGGATGGCGGCGCCGATTCGGCGCTGGCCGCAGGGCACGTGCCCCGGGCGGTGATCGGGGACATGGACAGCCTGAGTGCCGGCGCGCGCGCCACGATCCCCCCGGCGCGCATCCATCCCGTCCCAGAACAGGACAGCACCGATTTCGAGAAGGCCCTGTCGCGCATCCGCGCGCCGCTGGTTTTGGGCCTGGGTTTCATGGGCCCGCGACTCGATCACATGCTGGCGGTCTATCACGGCCTGCTGGCCCTGCCCGAGCGCGCCTGCCTGCTGATCGGCGCCACGCAGGTGGCGTTTCTCTGCCCGCCGCACCTGCGGCTGGAGTCGCGGGCGGGCGATCTGGTCTCGGCCTTTCCGCTGGTGCCCCTGGCGGCGCGCTCGGGCGGGCTGCACTGGGCGCTCGACGGCCTGGCGCTGGGCCCGGGGCAGGTGATCGGCACCTCGAACCGGGCCACGGCGGAGATGGTCGAGATCCGCCCCGACCGGCCCGGCCTGCTGGTCATCCTGCCGGGTCGGGCCCTGCCCGAGGCGATGCGGGCGCTGTCCGCGCCCGGCTGCGCGCCATGGCCTGTTCGCGCATGACGATGTAGAGGCCCGCGGCGATCGTCACGCAGATGCCGAAGGCGGCCAGGCCATTGGGCAGGTCGCGGAACAGGACCCATCCGATCACGGTGGCGAAGGGGATTTCCAGGTATTGCATCGGCGCGAGCGTGGCCGAGGGTGCGAAGCGCAGCGACCAGGTCATCAGCAGATGCGCCGCCGTGCCCAGAAGGCCGATCGCCAGCAGCAGCGCCCAGTCCGCGGGCGCGGGCGGCACGATCTCCAGCGCGGGCAGCCCCAGCGCGTCGCCCAGGAACAGCGCCGGCACCAGCACGGCCGTCGCCATCAGCCCCGACACCGCCTGCAGGCCCACCGGGTCGGTTTCCTTGGCGATCTGGCGCGTCACCAGCATGAAGAGCGCGAAAACCACCGCCACCAGCAAGGGCCAGAGCGCGGGCCAGCCCACCGCGGCGAAGCTGGGCTGGATCACCATCAGGGTTCCCGCGAACCCCACCACGCAGGCCGCCAGGCGCCGCAGGCCCACTTCCTCGTCCAGCACGAAACGGCCCAGCAGCAGCATGATGAAGGGCATGACGAAGGCGATGGCCACCGCCTCGGCCAGGGGCAGGTATTGCAGCGCGGTGAACATCGAACTGATGCCGATGATGTGCAGCCCGGTGCGGATCGCGGCCAGCCGCAGGATGCGCCCGCGCATCCGCCAGATGCGCCCCGTCGCCAGGACCAGGGGCACCAGGATGGCGGCCTGCACCGCGAAGCGCACCGCGACCAGCTGGCCCACGGGCAGGCGCTCGCCCAGCAGCTTGGCGATGGCGTCGGCCATGGGCGCAAGGATGCAGAAGCCCAGCATCAGCATGACGCCCAGGACAGGGCGATCGGCGGCAAGGGGGGCGCGTGTCATGGGACGCAGGCTATTGCCGCCGTCCGGCAGTGGCAATCGCCAATGCCCGGGGCCGCGCCGTCAGCAGTTGGGCACGTTGACGGCCAGCCCGCCCAGCGAGGTCTCCTTGTACTTCTCGCTCATGTCGAGGCCCGTCTGGCGCATCGTCTCGATGCAGGCGTCGAGCGGCACCAGGTGCGTGCCGTCCCCGCGCAGCGCGAGGCTGGCCGCCGAGACCGCCTTGATCGCGCCGAGGCCGTTTCTTTCGATGCAGGGCACCTGCACCAGCCCGCGCACGGGGTCGCAGGTCATGCCGAGGTGATGTTCCAGCGCGATCTCGGCGGCGTTCTCCACCTGTTCGGGCGTGCCGCCCATCACCGCGCAAAGGCCCGCTGCCGCCATCGCGGCGGCGCTTCCCACTTCGGCCTGGCACCCGGCTTCGGCCCCGCTGATCGAGGCGTTGTATTTCACCAGCCCGCCGATGGCGGCGGCGGTCAGCAGGAAATCCTCGACATGCGCCCGGGAGGCGCCCGGCACGTGATCGAGGTAATAGCGGATCACCGCCGGCACCACGCCGGCCGCGCCGTTGGTGGGCGCGGTCACGACCTGGCCGCCGGCGGCGTTCTCCTCGTTCACGGCCATCGCATAGACGCTCATCCAGTCGTTGATCGTGTGCGGTGCGGTCAGGTTCATGCCGCGTTCGGCCATCAGCGCGTCATGGATGCCCTTGGCGCGACGCTTCACCTTCAGGCCGCCGGGCAGGATGCCTTCGCCCTGAAGGCCGCGGTCGATGCAGTCGTTCATCACCTGCCAAAGGCGCTGGGTGCCCTGGTGCAGGCGGTCGGCGGGCATCCGCGAGAGTTCGTTGGCGCGCTTCATCGCGGCGATGCTCTTGCCCGAGTTGCGCGCCATCTCGAGCATCTCGGCCGCCGACTTGAAGGGGTAGGGGACGGCCGGGCCGTCATCGCTGGCCTTGCCCGCGGCCAGTTCCTGCTCGGTCAGGACAAAGCCGCCGCCCACGGAATAGAAGACCTGACGCAGGGTGACGTCTCCCTGCGCGTCGGTCGCCATCAGGATCATGCCGTTGGCATGGCCGGGCAGGGGGTGATCGTAGTCGAAGACGAGGTCGGTCTTCGGATCGAAGCGCAGCGTGCCCAGGCCCTCGGGCGTCACGGTCTTCGTCTCCTGGATCGCGGCCAGGGTGCGTTCCGCGGCCTGGGCGTCATAGGTGTCGGGCAGGAAGCCCGCCAGCCCCAGGATCGTGGCGCGGTCGGTGGCGTGGCCCACGCCGGTGAAGGCCAGCGATCCGTGCAGGCTGGCGCGCAGCCCCGCGAAATGGAAGGGCGAAGCGCGCATCATCTGAAGGAAGCGCCCGGCGGCCACCATCGGCCCCATCGTGTGGGACGAGGACGGGCCGATGCCCACCTTGAACATCTCGAAGACCGACAGGAACATCGTGCCATCCTTGCATTTGACCGCGCCCAGATTATCGCGGCCCCGGTTGCGTGCGCGGTCCGAAACCGACCTTCCGGACCGAAAAGGCGCAGGCCGCACGCGCCGCAGGCCCCGTCACATCGGCCCCGTCACATCGGCCCTCTCACATGGGCCCTCTCACATGGGCGAGCCTTCGGGCGGGTTCGGCAGCTTCGGCCGGGTGAAGGGCCTCGGCCCCAGGCCCTCGGCCTCGATCGCGCGGGCCGTGGCGGGACGCGCCTCCAGCCGCTGGGCCATGGACAGGAGGCTGGGGAAGTCCTCGAGCCGCGCCTCGGCATGGGGGCCCTCGATCGGATAGAGCGCCGTCCAGCGCGCACAGCACATCACGTAGTAATCCAGCACCGAAGGCGCCTCTCCCCCGAACCAGCCGACGCCGCTGGCCGCGACATCGTCGAGAAGGCCCAGATGGCGCGCGATGCGTTCCTGGACCTTCTTGCGCAGGGCCGCCAGCGTCGCCGGGCCGGACCCCGCGTATTGCGCGGGATAGAAGCTGATCCGAAGGTCCGCGTGCAGGGTGTTCGAGATGAAGAACAGCCACTTGAGGAATTCGCCGCGCTCGGGGTCCTTGGGGCCGGGGGCCATCGCCTTGTGGCGGTCGGCCAGCCAAAGAAGGATCGCGCCGGTCTCGAAGATCGCCCCGTGCGGGGTTTCCAGCGTCGGGATCAGCCCGTTGGGGTTCAGTTGCAGATAGGCCTCGTCGCGCTGGGCGCCGCGACGGCGGTCCACGAGGCGGGTGCGATAGGGCTGGCCCAACTCGTCCAGCACCAGGCGGACGATGAGCGAGGCGTTGTCGGGGGCGTAGTGGAGCACATAGGATTTTGTCATGACACAGCTCTGATGCATCCGCCGGGCGCGTGCCCGGTCTGAACCGATGCCTGGCGCTTCTTTGCGCCCAATCCGCGCGCGCGCCAAGCGCAATCTTGCGGCAGGCC
>SBFT01000374.1 GCA_006227805.1 Paracoccaceae bacterium | reverse complement strand
CTTCTGGATGACTGGGCGGCGGCGGCGCAGGCCTGGGGCCTGCCTTTGGTCACCGACTTCAACACCGGAACCAACGAAGGCGTGGGTTACTACCGCGTGAACCAGCGCGGCGGCTGGCGGATGAACACGGCCCGGGCCTTCCTGCGCACCGCCCGCGCGCCCGGGCTGAAGGTGGAAACCCATGCCCATGCGCGTCGCCTCCTCGTCGAGGCGGGGCGCGCGGTGGGCGTGGAATACGACCAGGGCGGCGCGGTCAGGACCGCCCGCGCGCGTTCGGAAGTGATCCTCAGCGCGGGCGCCATCGGCAGTCCGCAGATCCTGCAACTCTCGGGCCTGGGGCCCGGGGCGTTGTTGCAGAAACACGGGATCGCGGTGCTGCGCGACTGCCCCCAGGTGGGCGCGAACCTTCAGGATCACCTGCAACTGCGCTGCGCCTGGCGGCTGGAGGGCGCGCTGACGCTGAACACGCTGGCGAATTCGCTGATCGGCAAGGCCAGGATCGGACTGGAATACGCGCTGAAACGCACGGGGCCGATGTCGATGTCGCCGTCGCAACTGGGGGCCTTCGCGCGGTCTCGCCCGGATCTCGCAACCCCCGACCTGCAATACCATGTCCAGCCCCTGTCGCTGGATGCCTTCGGAGAACCCCTGCACGATTTTCCCGCCATTACCGCCAGCGTCTGCAACCTGCGCCCCGAAAGCCGGGGCGTGGTCGAGATCGCCTCGCCCGATCCGAAGGCGGCTCCGCGCATCGCGCCCAACTACCTGGGCACCGAAGGCGACCGCCGTGTCGCCGCCGCCGCGATCCGCCAGGCGCGCGCGATCATGGCGCAGGCGCCCATGCGCCGCTACAACCCGCAGGAGATGCGTCCGGGCCCCGTCGGCGACGGCGATGCCGACCTCGCACGCGCGGCGGGCGATATCGGCACCACGATCTTTCACCCCACCTGCACCCTGCGCATGGGAACCGACGACGCGGCCCCGGTCGACGGCGCGCTGCGGTTCCGGGGCGTCGCGGCCCTGCGCGTGGTCGATGCCAGCGTCATGCCGAAGATCACCAGCGGGAACACGAACAGCCCCACGATCATGATCGCCGAGAAGGCGGCCGACCTGATCCTGGCGGAGACCCGGGCCTGATCTCTCAGCCCGAGCGCAGCGCGGACAATTCGCGTTCCAGCCGGTCCTGGTTCTCGACCAGGCGGCTGGCGATCAGCTTGGTCAGGAAGTATCCGAAGGCGCCGTCCATCTGGCACAGCCGCACAAGGTCGTCCTCCGAGATGACATAGATCTCGCTCGGCTCCGAGCAGACGGCCGAGGCCGTGCGCACCCTCTGGCCCGTGAAGGGGCCGATTTCTCCGAACAGCGTGCCTTCGTCCAGCGTCTTTCCGATCTCGGGGATCGTGACCGCGCCGCGTGCCAGGAAATAGATGTTCGAGGCGTCATCCCCCTTGCGGAACAGCACCGCGCCCTTCTCGAAGCGGGACTGCTTCATGAAGGGGATGAGTGCCGAGACTTCGGCGTTTTCGCGCGCGGCGGCGCGGATGTGGCGCAGGGTCAGGATCTGCTGATAGGTCCGCCAGGTATTCAGCGGCAACAGCGCGCAATGCAGAAAGAGGATCGGAAAGAGGCCCGCCAGCAGGCCATAGACGATGAAGGCGATGTTCGAGGCGATCGCCACCAGACGCAGCGGGATCAGCGTCTTCATGCAGAAGGTCGCGAAGACAAGCAGCGACGCGGTATAGCCCGCCAGTTCGGCCCAGGTCACGGCAGCACCTCCAAGTCATCGAAACCAGACCAGATGTCGCCGGAACAAGGCGCGTAACGGTCCGATTTCAGATGAAAAGGCGCCCCGGTGCAAGCCTCGAGGCAGCGCGGGCATAGCCGGGGATCAGCCCCCGGCCGCCTCGATCTTGTCCTGGGTCCGCAACTCGAAGTCCGAGGCGTCATGGCGTTCGCGCAATTGCAGCTTTGGATCGCCAAAGCTGCGGTTCACCATGCGCCCGCGCCGCACCGCCGGCCGCGCGTCGATCTCCTTCGCCCAGCGCTGCACATGGGCATAGCTTTGCACGTCGAGGAATTCGCCCGCCTCGTAGAGCCGTCCCAGCGCCAGTTGCCCGTACCAGGGCCAAATCGCCATGTCCGCGATCGAGTATTCGTCCCCAGCCATGAAGGCATGTTCGGCCAGATGGCGGTCCAGAACGTCCAGCTGTCGCTTGGTCTCCATCGCGAAGCGGTTGATCGGGTATTCCCACTTCTCCGGCGCATAGGCGTAGAAATGGCCGAAGCCGCCCCCAAGGTAGGGCGCGCTGCCCATCTGCCAGAACAGCCAGTTCATGCACTCGGTCCGTGCCGCGTGGTCCTCGGGGATGAATGCGCCGAACTTCTCGGCCAGGTAGAGCAGGATCGAGCCGCTTTCGAACACCCGCGTGGGGGGCGTCGTCGAATGATCCATCAGCGCGGGGATCTTGGAATTGGGGTTCGCCGCGACGAAACCCGAACCGAACTGGTCTCCCTCGCCGATGTCGATCAGCCAGGCGTCGTATTCCGCGCCCGCGTGCCCCTTGGCCAGCAACTCCTCCAGCATCACGGTGACCTTCACGCCGTTCGGCGTCGCCAGCGAATAGAGCTGCAAGGGATGCTTGCCGACCTGCAACGCCTTCTCGTGGGTCGCGCCCGCGACGGGACGGTTGATGTTGGCGAAGCGTCCGCCGCTCTTCTGGTCCCAGGTCCAGACCTTGGGCGGGGTGTAGGTGTCGGTCATCGGGGCGTCCTTTCGAGTGTTCGGGGCAGGTATAGCGCGTTCCGCGCGGGATGCCGCTTCTTTCTGGTCACAAATACGCAATCGCGCGACGCGCCCGGAATGAAAAACCCCCGGCAGGCAAGTCGCCCCGGGGGTCGTTCGTCTTCGTGTCGGCAATGCCGGAACGCTGCGTCAGAGCATGCCTTCGCGTTGCGCCTTCTTGCGAGCCAGCTTGCGGGCGCGCCGAATCGCTTCGGCCTTCTCGCGTGCCTTCTTCTCGGACGGTTTCTCGAAATGCTGCTTCAGCTTCATTTCACGGAACACGCCTTCGCGCTGCAGCTTCTTCTTCAGGGCGCGGAGCGCCTGATCGACATTGTTGTCGCGAACACTTACCTGCATGTGGTTTTCACCACCTTTCTAAGTTGAGTTGCAAGGATTTGCAGGACGTGGCCGTATAGCAAAGCACGCCTATCTTGTCCAGTATGGCCCTGCGCAGAAAAAAGGACACCCGACGATGACCGATCTGAAAGACCGCCTTCTGGATGCAGCCCTGATGCATGTTCCCTTCGACGGCTGGTCCGAGGCCACCCTGCGCGCCGCCGCCGCCGATCTGGGCGTGCCGCTTGCGGATGCGCGCGCGGCCTGTCCGCGCGGCGCGATGGACCTGGCGATCGCCTTCCACAAGCGCGGCGACCAGGCGATGCTGGCGCGCATCCGCGCCGCGGACCTCGGCGGGATGCGCTTCCGCGACCGGGTGACGATGGCGGTGCGCGCGCGGCTCGAGGTGATCGAGGACAAGGAAGCCGTGCGCCGGGGCGCCACCCTCTTCGCGCTGCCGCAGAACGCGGCCACCGGCGCCCGGCTGATCTGGGGCACGGCGGACGCGATCTGGACCGAACTGGGCGACACGTCCGAGGACATCAACTGGTATACCAAGCGTGCGACGCTTTCGGGGGTCTATTCCGCCACCGTCCTGTACTGGCTGGGCGACACCAGCCCCGGTCATGCGGCGACCTGGGATTTCCTCGACCGCCGGATCGGCGAGGTGATGCAGATCGAGGAACTCAAGGCGAGGGCGCGCAAGTCGCCGGTCCTGTCGCGGCTGATGACCGGGCCGAACTGGCTGGGCGGCCGCATCCGCAAGCCGCGCGGCGCCGCGCGCGACGACCTGCCGGGCAGCTGGGCCGCGCCGCGCCGCTGAAGGCGACCGCGGGCCTGCCCCGGTGAGAGCCTGCGCGGGGCCGGGCGCGTGCCCTCCTTTGCAGCCGCGTCCCGGAGTGCT
>SBFT01000174.1 GCA_006227805.1 Paracoccaceae bacterium | reverse complement strand
CCGCCGGCATTGCTGGCCGCGCTGATCTATCCCGCGCAGGTGCTGCGCCTGGCCCCGCGCCACGGTCTGGGCTGGGCGGCGCTGACCACCCTGGGCAAGTTCGCCGAGGCGCAGGGCGTGCTGCGCTACTGGGCCGGCCGGTTGCGCCGCCGCCGGGCCGGGATCATCGAATACAAGTAGGCCGCGCGCGTCAGGCGCGCCGCTGCCAGGCGGCCATGATCTGCCCGGGCAGGATCGCCGCGCAGCGCAGATAGCGCGGCACCAGGCGGCGCGGGTTCAATGCCGCGCGCCAGAGCCATTCCAGCGCAAGACTGCGCATCAGGACCGGCGCGCGTCTCTGGTGGCCGCCGAGGAAATCGAGCCCCGCGCCGATGCTGGCAAATCCCACGCCGGGCGCCAGTTCGCGCCCGCGCGCGGCCAGCCGTTCCTGCCGGGGCGCGCCGAGGGCCAGGAAGGCCAGGCCGATCCGGCGCTCGCGCAGGTCCGCCAGGATCCGCGCGGCCTCATCCCCGTCGGGGTCGAAGCCCTGCGAGGGCGCGCAGACGAGTGCGATCTCGAGCTCCGGAGCATGTGCCATCAGAACCCGCGCCGCGGCCGCCAGGGCCTGCGGCGTGCTGCCCACCAGCGCCACGCGCTGACGCCGCTCGGCCGCCAGTTGCGCCAGCGGCACCACCAGGTCCGACCCGGGCATCAATCCCACGGCCTGTCCCGACAGACGGGCCAGCGACACGATCGGACGGCCATCGGCCACCACCATGTCATGGCGGGCATAGGCCGCGGCGAAGACCGGATCGCACCGCATCTGCTGGAGATGGTCGAGATTCAGCGTGGCAAGCGCGAAGCCGCGTCCTTCCCCCCAGGCGTGGAGGATTTCCGACCTGAGCTGCGCCCAGTCCCGAACCGAAATGCTGATGATCTGCCCCGACACCGGAAACAGGGGCCCGGAGCCTGTCGGCCGGGCATCCGTCTTGATACCGTCCATTCAACCCGTTCCAGTGACGCCCCGCCGCGGTTACACCGATGAAACCGCGTTCCGCGATGACGCCATGATCTGGCCCTCATTACATGTTAGACATCTACACAAGGGCGCGGGAAGAATCCCGGGCCCAACCCCGCGCACAGAATGCGCTTTCGGCAGGCAGCTAGGCAAGAGGCACTTTCTTTACATAATGCCGAACGCGGTCGCATATCTGGCGTTGATGGCCTGGCCGGTCGTCTGCCTGGTGCTGTTCCAGCGCCTGCGGCCCGGGATCGCGCTGATCTGGTCGATCCTGGGCGGCTATCTCCTGCTGCCGGAACTGACGGCGCTCGACCTGCCTCTGGTGCCTTCGCTTGACAAGACCTCGGTTCCGGCCCTCTCGGCGCTGGTCATCATGGTCATGCTTCTGGGGCTGCGGCCGTCCTTCGTGCCGCGCGACGGGATCGTGCGGCTTCTGGTGCTGGTCGCGATCTTCGGGGCGGTGCCCACGGTTCTGACCAATCCCGATCCCATCCTGTTCCAGGTCCTGGCGGGCACCGACCCGATCCGCTTCATCACCGATGCCCTGCCGGGACTGCGCACGATCGACCTGGTCTCGGCCATCTCGACCCAGGTGCTCATGCTGTTGCCGTTCTTCCTGGCGCGCGCCTTCCTGGGAACCGAGGACGGCCTGCGCGCCCTTCTGGTCGCCTTCCTGCTGGCGGGCCTCGCCTATTCCGTGCCTGCCCTCCTCGAAGTGCGGATCAGTCCGCAGCTGAATATCCTGATCTACGGCTTCTTCCAGCACAGCTGGGAACAGATGATCCGCGAGGGCGGCTTCCGCCCGATCGTCTTCCTGCCGCACGCGCTCTGGCTGGCGATGTTCTTCGTCACCGCGGCGCTGGCGGCGGCGGCGCTGGCGCGCGGTTCGGACAGCGCCGCCCGCCCGCGGCTGATCGCGGCCCTGGTCTATCTTGTCGTCGTGGTCTGGCTCTGCAAGAGCCTCGCCTCCAAGCTCTACCTGATGGCCTTCGTGCCGATGGTCCTGTTCGCACCGCCGCGCTGGCAGATCAGGGCCGCGGTCGCCATCGCCGTCGTGGCGATCGTCTACCCGATGCTGCGCAACCTGCACCTGATCCCGCTGGACCTGATCCTGCGGCAGGCCGAGGCCTACAGCGCCGAGCGCGCGCAATCGCTGGGCTTCCGCTTCGGCAACGAGGAACAATTGCTGGCGCGCGCGGCCGAGAAGCCCTGGTTCGGCTGGGGCGGCTGGGGGCGCAACCTGATCCGCGACGCCGAGACGGGCGCGATCCTGACGATCCCGGACGGGCGCTGGATCATCATGTTCGGCACCCATGGCTGGGTCGGCTACCTGGCGCAGATGGGGCTTCTGACGGCGCCCCTGTTCCTGCTGGGCTGGCGCATGCGCCGCCTGCCGGACGAGGCCATCACCCCCACCCTGGCCGCGCTGTGCCTGATCCTCGCGGTGACCTTGCTCGACATGCTGCTGAACGACACGCTGGTGGCGATGATCTGGATGGTCTCGGGCGCGGTGCTGGCGCGGGTCGAGGTCCTCAGCCATGGCCCGGTCACGGCGCGCAGGTCGCTCTTTCCCGGAGGGCCCGCGATCGGCCGCGACGCAGGACAGCGCCCGCGATCGCTGCTCTGACAGCGGGGACCTCCATGACCTGGCGTCAGACCCCTTCGACCCGCCGCAGTTCCGGCCGGTATCCGCCTGAAATCCCGCGGCAATACCGCCTGAAGTGCGGAATTGTTCCAATTGGCGGGACATTCCGCAGAAAGGCCTTGGAAATCCCGCGATTTCGCTCACAAGGTCGCCATGTCATGTCATGGTCCGGTCTTCGCGACGGGGAACGCGGGATCGGCCATGTATCCGTGGCCTTCGGGCCGCGGGGGTGCAATCTTGACCGGACATGTGGTCCGGTGTCGGCGCCACATGCGCCGGGGGTGGTAGAGTGACGATTAGGGCGCAGGCCGGTTCCCGGCGCTTCGAGGATGACATTGCGATCGTGGGCATGGCCGCGCAGGTGCCGGGTGCCCCCAGCCTGCGCGCCTTCTGGGACAATCTGCGCCAGGGCGTCTCGTCGATCCGGGTGCTGGACGAGGCCGCGCTGCTGGCCGCCGGAGAACGCGCCGACAGGATCCGCAGGCCCAATTACGTCCCCGCCGCCGCACCGCTCGACGGCTACGAGATGTTCGACGCCGAGTTCTTCGGGTTTTCCCCGAAAGAGGCCGCGATCCTCGATCCCCAGCACCGCAAGTTCCTCGAGGTGGCCTGGACCGCGATGGAAGATGCCGGCCACGTGCCCGAGCGTTTCGCGGGCGATATCGGCGTCTATGCGGGCTGCGGCATGGGCAGCTACTTCTATTTCAACATCTGTTCGAACCCGGAGATGGTGCGCGACGTGGGCATGTTCCTGCTGCGCCATACCGGCAACGACAAGGATTTCCTCTGCACCCGCGTCAGCCATGTCTTCGACCTGAAGGGGCCCTCGATCAACCTTCAGACCGCGTGCTCGACCTCGCTGGTGGCGGTGCACTACGCGGCGCGCGCGCTGCGCGAGGGCGAGTGCGACATGGCGCTGGCCGGTGGCGTGACGATCGAACTGCCCCAGGGCCGCGGCTATCTCTACCGCGAGAACGAGATCCTGTCGCCGGACGGGCAATGCCATGCCTTCGATCACCGCGCGCAGGGCACCGTCTTCGGCTCGGGCGCGGGGGCCGTCGTGCTGCGGCGGCTGGCGGATGCGCTGGCCGATGGCGACCACATCTATGCGGTGATCAAGGGCAGCGCGGTCAACAACGACGGCGCGGCCAAGGCCGGATACCTGGCGCCCTCGGTCGATGGCCAGGCCGCCGCCGTCCGGGCCGCGCTCGATGCCGCAAGGGTGCCCGCCGACAGCATCGCCTACGTCGAA
The DNA here is from genome assembly GCA_006227805.1 of Paracoccaceae bacterium. Taxonomy (GTDB): domain Bacteria; phylum Pseudomonadota; class Alphaproteobacteria; order Rhodobacterales; family Rhodobacteraceae; genus JAGYKE01. Next base: position 130 of record SBFT01000174.1, on the reverse strand, counting down.
TGTCACGGCACCGGCACCTATCTGGGCGATCCCATCGAAGTGGCGGCGCTGACCGAGGCGTTTCGTCAGGGCGGATCGGTGGGCGAGGGGTTCTGCCGGATCGGGTCGGTCAAGACCAATATCGGCCACC
>SBFT01000195.1 GCA_006227805.1 Paracoccaceae bacterium | reverse complement strand
GTGGCCGCGTTGCAGGGGGTCCGCGCGCCGGCCTCCCCCGGGGGCGCCGCGGCGCCGGGACGGCCCAGGGGGCCCAAAGTGGATGCATGACATGACCCTATCGCTCAGACCCACGACGATTTCGGATATCCCGGCCCCGCCGCCTTCGGGGTCCTTCTGCCTGGCCAATGCGCGGCTGGTCCTGCCCGATCGCGTCGCGACCGGGTGGCTGGCCGTCGAGGAGGGCCGCATCGCCCGCATCGGCGAGGGCGGGGACGCCCCTGCCGGTTCGGTCGATTGCGACGGCGACCTGGTCATTCCCGGCCTCATCGAGTTGCACACCGACAACCTGGAACGCCATATCGAGCCGCGCCCCGAAGTGGACTGGCCGCATCTTCCCGCGATCCTCGCCCATGACGGCGAGATGGCCTCGACCGGCATCACCACCGTCTTCGACGCCCTGCGCGTGGGCTCGATCCATAGCGGCAAGGCCGGCTATCTTCCCTATGCGCGGCGTCTTGCCGACGAATTGCTGGGCCTGCGCCAGGCGGGCGTCCTGCGGATCAGCCATTTCCTGCACCTGCGCGCCGAGATCTGTTCCGAGACGCTGGTCGAGGAAATGGCCGGTTTCGGCCCGGACGACCGGATCGGGATCGTCAGCCTGATGGATCACACGCCTGGCCAGCGCCAGTTCCGCGACGTGTCCAAGCTCAAGGCCTATGTCGCCAAGAAACGCGGGATGAGCGATGCCGAATTCGCCGACCACGTGGCGCATCTGAAGGCGCTCCAGGACCGGTTCGGGGCCCGCCACGAAGCCGTCGCGGTCAGCGAAGCCGCGCGCTATGGCGCGGCGCTTGCCAGCCATGACGACACCACGCCCGAGCAGGTCCGGCAGTCACAGGGGCATGGCGTGCGCTTCGCCGAATTCCCGACCACGCCGGAGGCCGCGCGCGCCTGCCGCGAGGCCGGGATCGCCGTGATGATGGGTGCGCCGAACGTCATCCGCGGCGGATCGCATTCCGGCAATGTCTCGGCTCTGGATCTGGCCCGCGAGGGGCTTCTGGACATCCTGTCCTCGGATTACGTGCCCTCGTCGCTTCTCATGGCGGCGATGCAGCTGGCCCGGCTCTGGGACGACCTGCCGCGCGCGATCTCGACCGTGACCAGCGCGCCGGCCGATGCGGTGGGTCTTTCGGACCGCGGGCGGCTTCTTGCGGGATGCCGGGCCGATCTGGTGCGCCTTGCCACCGGCTGGACCAGCCCGGTCGTGCGCGGCGTCTGGTCGGCGGGGCGGCGGGTCGGATAGCGGCGGCGGATCGGCGGGCGGCGGAGGCGGGCGGCGGCCCCCGATCCCGGCACTTGCCGAACGGGCCGGTCCCGGCGCAGCATGGGGCGGAACCCTCCTGTCGCCGCAGGCGCCGGTTCGCATCCGACTGGCCGCATCCGGAGGTGACCCATGTCCGCACCCGACCTGGTCCTGATCGAGGGCGACATCCGCACGCTCGATCCGTTTCATCCGCGCGCCACGGCGATGGCGGTGGCGGGGGGCCGGGTCGTCGCACTGGGCGAGGATGCCGCGATCCGGTCGCTGGCCGGGCCGCGGACGCGGGTGATCGCGGCGGGCGGGCGGCTGGTCCTTCCGGGGTTCCAGGACACCCATATCCACCTCCAGGACAGCGGCCAGGATTACAGCCAGAACGCCGACCTGACCGCCGCCGAAAACCCCGAGGACATGGTCGCGATGCTGGCCGCCTTCGCCGGCACGCATCGGCGTCCCTGGGTGAACGGCACCGGCTGGTCCTCGGCCACCTTCGGCGCGGGCAATCTCGACCGTCATCTGCTGGACCGCGCGGTCCCCGACCGGCCCTGCCTGATCGTGGCCTCGGACGGGCATAACGGCTGCCTCAACAGCCGCGCGATCGCGGCGCTGGGGCTCGACGGCGCCACGCCCGACCCCCTGAACGGCCATTTCGTGCGCGACGCCGCGGGCGTGGCGACCGGGCTTCTCTACGAGACGGCCGTGACCTGGGCCGAGGCGCGGATGCCGCAACCGACGGACGAGGACTTCATGGCCGGCGTCCTCTGGGCGCAGGACCTGGCGCACCGGCACGGGATCACCGGCGTTCTCGACGCCCGCGTCGAGGAGCGCCATGTCCGCGTCTATCGCCGCCTGGCCGGGGAAGGGCGGCTGACGCTGCGGATCGCGGCCACGGCCCTCGTCACGCCGGGGGACAGCGTCGAGGGTGCCGTGGCGCGGCTGACCGGGTTCCGCGCTGCGGCACCCGAGGGGCCCTTCAAGGTCCATTCGGCCAAGTTCTTCTTCGACGGTGTGTTCGAGAACCGCACGGCGGCGATGCTGGCGCCCTATGCCGACGCGCAGGGCGGCAACGCGCCCGTGATGTTCGAGGCCGACCACATCGCGGCGCTCTTCACCGCGCTCGATGCCGCGCGGTTCCAGATTCATGTCCACGCGATCGGCGACGCCGCCACGCGCGCGGCGCTCGACGGTCTGGAAGCGGCGCGCGCCGTCAACGGCGCCTGGCCCGCCTGGCACCAGATCGCCCATCTGCAATCCGTCGATCCCGGAGATATCCCCCGGTTCGCCGCATTGGGGGCCATGGGCAACGTCCAGCCGCTCTGGGCGCAGGGCGAACCCTCGGTGACCGAGATGACGCTGCCCCTGCTGGGGCCGTCGCGCAGCCGCTGGGTCTATCCGTTCCGCGCGCTTCTCGACGCGGGCGCGCGGCTGGCCTTGTCGTCGGACTGGGGCGTGTCGACGCTGAACCCCTTCCCGATCATCGAGACGGCGGTGACGAGGCGCCCGCCGGGGGGCGGCATCCCGGCCTTCCTGCCCGAGGAATGCATCGGCCGGGCCGAGGCGGTCGCGGGTTACACCCTGAACGCCGCGGCGGCGGCCTGGCGCCCCGGGACCGGGACGCTGGGCCTGCGGCAGGCGGCCGATTTCATCGTCTTGGACCGCGACATCTTCGCGGTGCCCGAGGCCGCGATCGGCGACACCCGGGTCCTGCTGACCGCCGTCGGGGGGCGGGTCGTCCACGACCTGATGTGACGCGCGCCGCCCTCAGGGCGTCGCGGTTTCCGCCGCAAGCCGCGTCAGCGCGCGCTCCATCGCCGCCAGCGCGATATCGGCGTCGGCGGTCGTGAAGATCAGGGGCGGGCGCATCTTGACGATGTTGGCATGGATCCCTTCTCCGCCCACCAGCAGTCCTTCGTCGCGCAACAGGTTGACCAGCCGGTCGGCCTCGGTCGGGGCGGGTTCGCGCGTGGCCCGGTCGCGCACCAGTTCCACCCCGAAGGCCAGGCCCGTGCCGCGCACGTCGCCGATGAGCGCGAACCGCTCCTTCAGCCGCATCAGGCCCGCCTTGAAATGGGCCCCCGTCCGCTCTGCGCTGCGCAACAGGTCGCGGTCGCGGATCTCGTCCAGCACGGCAAGGCCCGCGGCGCAGGAGACGTTGTTGCCGCCGAAGGTGGAAAAGAAGGCGGTCCGGTCCTGGAAATGGTCGAAGATCTCGGGCCGGGTCAGGACGACGCCGATCGGGTGGCCATTGCCCGCGGGCTTGCCGATCGTGACGAAGTCCGGCTCGACCCCGTGGTGCTGGTAGCCGAAGAAATGCGTGCCCATGCGGCCGAACCCCGACTGCACCTCGTCCGCGATGCAGAGCCCGCCCGCGCGCCGCACCCGGTCGTAGACGCCCGCGACATAGCCCGGCACGGGTTCGAGAATACCGTTCGTCATGAAGGCCATGTCGGTGATCACGGCGGCGGGCTTCATGCCCGCCTCGGCCAGCGAGGCGATGGCGCGGTCGGCGTCCTCGGCATAGCGCGCGCCCATGTCGGGCGTGCCATGGGGGTAGGGGCCGCGATAGCCGTCCGGGGCGAGGATCGTGCGGACATGGTCGGGCAAGGCGCCCTTGCGGAAGGCCGAGGGGGACACCGCGTCGATCGCCTCGGTGATGCCGTGATAGGCGAAGTCCTGCGTGATGAAGCCGCGGTTGCCGGTCCAGGCCCGCGCCATGCGCCAGGCGATGTCGTTGGCCTCGGA
>SBFT01000370.1 GCA_006227805.1 Paracoccaceae bacterium | reverse complement strand
CCCCGTCACGCAACGCCCGCACGATGTCGGGCAGGATTCTGTTCGCAGCCCAGTCGCCGCCTCCAATCACGTTGCCCGCGCGCGCCGAGACGATCCGGACCGGATGATCTTGGAAGAATGACCGCCGCCACGAGGCCAAGGCGATCTCCATCGCGGCCTTGCTGCTGCTGTAGGGATCATGCCCGCCAAGACGGTCCGTTTCTCGATAAGGATGAACCCATTCGCGGTTCTCGTAGACCTTGTCCGTTGTCACCATGACAGAGGCACAAGGCGCGTCCAGCCCCCGCAGCGCCTCCATCAGGTGGAGGGTGCCGATGACGTTGGTCGACCACGTCCCGACCGGGTCGCGATAGGAGTCGAGCACCAGCGGCTGCGCAGCCAGGTGAAAGACGACTTCAGGGCGCAGGCCCTGCACGCGGCGCGCCAGCGTCTCTGCGTCGCGGATGTCGCCCAGGGCGTGGTCCATGCGCCCGGCCAGGCCCAGATCGTCGAACAGGCGCTGATGCGGCTGGGGCGCCAGCGAAAACCCCGCCACATCGGCGCCGAGACCCAGAAGCCATTCGCATAGCCACGACCCCTTGAAGCCGGTATGGCCGGTCACCAGGACCCGCTTGCCCGTCCAGAAACTCATCCGCGCAACCGATCCCAGACGCGCCAGGGAGCCTTTCCGGATGTCCAGAGGTCTTCCAGGTAGGTCTTGTCGCGCAAGGTATCCATCGACTGCCAGAAATCGTTATGCCGCCACAAGGCCAGCTGTCGGTCGCGCGCCAGTCCTTCAAGGGGGCCGCGCTCGAACACGGTGTCATCGCCGCCGATACGCTGCAAGATCGAAGGCTCGCAGACCATGAAGCCGCCATTGACCCATTGCAGGTCGCCCTTGGGTTTCTCGGCGAAGCTGGTCACACGGTCTCCGTCCAGCCCCAGGGCGCCGAAGCGTCCCGCAGGCTGGATCGCGGTGATCGTGGCCTCGCACCCCTGGTCACGATGAAAGGCCACGAGGTCGCGGATATTCACATTCGAGACGCCGTCGCCATAGGTCAGGCAGAAGGTGCCGTCGATATGCCCGGCAATCCGCTTGATCCGCCCCCCGGTCTGGGTCAGTTCGCCTGTATCGACCAGCGTTACCTTCCATGGCTCGGCCGCCCGGTTGTGCACCTGCATCGAGTTGTCGGCCAGATCGATGGTCACGTCCGACATGTGAAGGAAGTAGTTCGCGAAGTATTCCTTGATCATGTAGCCCTTGTAGCCACAGCAGATCACGAAGTCGGTGATACCGTGGTGGCCATAAATCTTCATGATGTGCCACAGGATCGGGCGGCCGCCGATCTCGATCATCGGCTTGGGGCGCAGATGCGATTCCTCGCTGATCCGCGTCCCCAGACCCCCGGCAAGGATGACGGCCTTCACGACGGCACTCCCACTTGTTGCCCTGTCCGTCGATACAGCCTGACCGACCCCATCGCAACCACCCAGACCCGGACCGTGGCGGCCCGCTGCCGCCCCACATGAAAAAGGCCGCCCCCCGGGGACGGCCTTTTCCGATGTCTCGCAGGAGAAATCAGCGCTTCGAGAACTGGAAGCTGCGGCGGGCCTTTGCCTTGCCGTATTTCTTCCGTTCCACCACGCGGCTGTCGCGGGTCAGGAAGCCTGCCGCCTTCAGCGCGCCGCGCAGGCTGGGATCATAGAGCTGCAGCGCCTTCGAGACGCCGTGCTTGACCGCGCCCGCCTGACCCGAGAGACCGCCGCCCTTGACGGTGGCGACCACGTCGAACTGGCCCACGGTGTTGGTGATGCCGAAGGGCTGCGCCAGGATCATCTGCAGCACGGGGCGTGCGAAATACTCGTTCTGGGGCTTGCCGTTGACGGTGACCTTGCCCGAGCCCGGCTTGATCCAGACGCGGGCGACCGCGTCCTTGCGCTTGCCGGTCGCATAGGCGCGGCCCAGCGCATCGCGCACGGGTTCGCGGGGCGCTTCCACGGCGGTCTCGACGCCCGCGACGGCGCCCAGGTCTTCCAGGGTGTTGATCTGATCGGCCATCTGTTTCAGCTCCGGGTGTTTTTCTTGTTCATGGACTTGACGTCCAGAACTTCGGGCGACTGGGCATCATGGGGATGCGCGGCGCCGGCATAGATGCGAAGATTGGTCATCTGCTTGCGGCTGAGCGGCCCGCCGGGCAGCATCCGCTTGACAGCCTGCAGCACCACGCGCTCGGGGTAAGCGCCTTCCAGGATCTGCTGCTTGGTGCGCGACTTGATGCCGCCGGGATGGCCGGTGTGCCAGTAGAAGTTCTCCTCCCGCTTCTTGCCGGTCATCTGCACCTTGTCGGCGTTGATGATGATGACGTTGTCGCCCATGTCCATATGGGGGGTGAAGCTGGGCTTGTGCTTGCCGCGCAGGCGCATGGCGACGATCGAGGCAAGGCGGCCCAGCACGACGCCTTCCGCGTCGATCAGGATCCACTTCTTGTCGATGTCCGCCGGGGTAGCCGTAAAGGTTTTCATGGCAGGATCGTCCTTGGATGTGAAAGGCGGACCACCACCTGCGGCCCGCCCGAATTCGATTGCGGCGGTCTACGCCCTGTCGCGATACAGGTCAAGGCCACAACGCAAGAATTAATCCTTTGAAATCAGTGACCTGAAATATAGGTATCAGGATACCCCATTTTCCGGGCGCGATTTCCCGGGCGGGATCGCATAGGTCATCGCCGCGCGCGCCACGACCGCGTCGCTGCCTTCCGAGCGCAAGAGCACGTCGCCCACCGCCAGTTGCCGACCCAGCTTCAAGAGGCGGCCCTCCGCGATCAGGTCGCGGCCCGCTTCGGGCTTGCGCAGGAAATCCAGCGACGCGTTCGTCGTCACCGCCAGCGGCACCCGTCCGATCATGCCCAGGACCAGCGCGTAGACCGTCACGTCGGCCAGCCCGAACATCGCGGGCCCCGAGACCGTGCCGCCCGGGCGCAGGTGCCGCTCGGCGACCTTCAGGCGCAGCGTGATCTCACCGGGCGCCAGGCGGTCGACATGGAAGTCGCCGCGCACCTGGGGAAAGATCTCGTCCAGGTAGGCGTTCATCTCGTCGGCGGTCATCGCCAGCTGGTCTTGGTCTCGCATGCCTTCCCCATCCTGCGGTTTGTCCGTAAGGTTGCGGGCAAACGACGGGAGGGCAAGATGTCAATTCTGGAACGTCACGACACCGGCGCGGTGGCGCATCTTCACATGAACGCGCCCGAGCGCCTGAACGCGCTGTCGGACGAGATGCTGGCCGCACTCCAGGACCAGTTCGACGCGCTGGCCGAGGACAGCGCCATCCGCGTGGTGATCCTGTCGGGCGCGGGCAAGGCGTTCTGCGCGGGTCACGACCTGAAGCAGATGACCCAGGGCCGCCAGGCCGAGGATGGCGGCAAGGCCTATTTCGCCGATCTCTTCGCGCGCTGCGCCAGGATGATGATGTCGATCCGCGCCCTGCCCCAGCCGGTCATCGCGCAGGTCCACGGCATCGCGACCGCGGCCGGCTGCCAGCTGGTGGCCAGCTGCGACATTGCCGTGGCGGCGCAGGGCACGCGTTTCGGCGTGAACGGCGTCAATATCGGGCTGTTCTGTTCCACCCCGATGGTGGCCCTGTCGCGCAACATCCCCCGCAAGCAGGCCTTCGAGATGCTGACCACGGGCCAGTTCATCGACGCCGCCCGGGCGATGGAACTGGGCCTTGTCAACCGCGTGGTCGCACCCGAGAGCGTGGCAGACGAAACCCGCGCCCTGGCCGACCAGATCGCCGGGAAACTCGGCGCGGCCGTGCGCATCGGCAAGCGCGCCTTCTACGACCAGATCGAGATGCCGCTGGACCAGGCCTATGCCTATACCGGCGAGGTGATGGTGGAAAACATGCTCTACCGCGACACGCAGGAGGGCATCGCTGCCTTCCTGGAAAAGCGCGATCCCGACTGGAAACAGTAGCCTGCGTTTGTTTCCCCCAAGCCTGTTTCAATTCGGGCGCGAATGTGGCAAGACTGGGGCGTTAACCAAGAACTTCGGGTCGCCGCGACGCGACCGGGTCCCTCCAGCCGATCTCTCACCGGCGCT
>SBFT01000282.1 GCA_006227805.1 Paracoccaceae bacterium | reverse complement strand
GGTTTCCGCGCGAATTTCGGCCCTGGCCCCGTGGATTTTCCCGTGGCTTTCCCCGTCGCTTTTCCCTTTCCGGGCTTGAGGGCGGATGTCCCGGGTGATCCGGACTCCGGCCCCGATCCTGTCCTGGACCCCGGCTTCGGTGCGGGCCCGGGCTTGCGTTTGGGTCCGGGCTTCGGCTTGGGCCTCGCCTCGCCGGTCGGGTCGGCGGCCTCGAGCCCCAGTTGATCGCGCAGGACCTTGCGGCGGATCTCCTCGACCTCGCCCGGCTTGAGGTTGCCCAGCTGGAACGGGCCATAGCTGATGCGGATCAGCCGGTTCACCTCGAGGCCCAGGTCCTCCATCGCGCGGCGGATCTCGCGGTTCTTGCCTTCGCGCAGGCCCACCGTGACCCAGGCATTGGCGCCCTGCTGGCGATCGAGCGTCACCGTCATCGGCAGGAAGCGTTCCTCGCCGATCACGAGGCCCTGGCGCAGCGGGGCGAAATCCTCGTCCCTGGGGCGGCCCTTGATGCGCACGCGGTAACGGCGCAGCCAGCCCGTGCTGGGCAATTCCAGACGGCGCTTGATCTCGCCGTCATTGGTCAGAAGCAGCAGGCCTTCGGAGTTCAGGTCCAGCCGGCCCACGCTCATCACGCGGGGCATGTCCCCGGGCAGCTTGTCGAAGATCGTCTCGCGGCCCTTCTCGTCGCGCGCGGTGGTCACGAGGCCCTGCGGCTTGTGATAGAGCCACAGGCGCGCGGGTTCGGGTTCGGCGAGGGGCTTGCCGTCGACGGTGATGCGGTCACGCCCGGTAACGTTCAGCGCGGGGCTGTCGATCACCTTGCCGTTCACCGCGACGCGGCCCGCCTCGATCATGCGCTCGGCCTCGCGGCGCGAGGCGAGACCTGCGCGCGACAGGATCTTGGCGATGCGGTCGCCGGGGGGTGTGGACGGGTTCATACCCCGCCGCTTACACCAGCGCGCGCGCTTGCGAAAGCGGTCAATCGGGGGCAGATTGGGTCATGGTGTTCAAATCCCATATGAATCAGGCACTTGACGAGGCCCGCGCCGCGGCGGCGCGGGGCGAGGTGCCGGTCGGCGCGGTGCTGGTCTCGCCCGAAGGCCGGGTCGTGGCGGCCGCCGGAAACCGCACGCGCGAGATGTGCGACCCCACCGCCCATGCCGAGATCATGGCGATCCGCGCGGCCTGCGCCGCGGCAGGGTCCGAGCGCCTGCCGGGCCATGATCTCTACGTGACGCTGGAACCCTGCGCGATGTGCGCCGCCGCCATCGCCGCGGCCCGGATCGCGCGGGTCTATTACGGTGCGGCCGACCCCAAGTCGGGCGGCGTCGCTCATGGCGCGCGGGTCTTCAGCCACCCCCAGGCGCATCATGCGCCCGAGGTCTATGACGGCATCGGCGCGGCCGAGGCCGAGGCCCTGCTGAAGGCGTTCTTCGCGGGCAGGCGGGGCTGACGCCTCAGACCTCGATCGCCTGCATCACCTGCGGTTCGATCACCTTCACATCGGGCAGCGCGTCGATCAGCGTCTGCGCCGATTGCTCCAGCAGGGGGAAGGTCTTGTAATGGCAGGGGATCAGCGTCCGGAAGGCGAACCAGCGTTTCGCGGCATAGGCCACCTGGGCCATGTCCATGGTGAAATGCCCGCCCGCCGACAGGATGCCGATATCGGGTTTGTGGTAATCCGCGATCCAGTCCATGTCCGCCATAAGTCCGGTATCGCCCGAGCAATAGAGGGCATGGCCGTCGCCCGCGATCACGAAGCCCACCTCCGAGCCGCCGTGCCGAAGGCCTTCGGCGCTTGCGAAGGTCGAGGAATGGCTGGCCGGCACCATCGACACCTTCGGCCCGCCCAGGTCCACCGTGCCGCCCTTGTTGAAGCCGATCGTCTCGATCCCTTCATGTTCGGCCCAGTGGCTCATCAGGTCGTACTGGCCCGCGACGGGGATATTCAGCTTCTTCGCCAGGGGCAGCACGTCGACCACGTGGTCGAAATGGGTATGCGTCAGCAGGATATGCGTCGCGCCGGCGACCGCGTCCTCGTGCCTGTCCTCGGGCAGGACCGGGTTTCCCGACAACCAGGGGTCCAGAAGCAGGACCCTGCCCGCGACCTCGATCCGGAAACTGCCATGGCCGAGCCAGGTGATTTTCATGTGCGCCTCCCTAGATGATGGGACAAGGCTAACGGCGGGCGGATCGGAAATCCATGGATTTGACGCGGGCGATCGACGCCTATTGCGAAAGGCTGGATGCGGGGTACTGGGCCGAGCCGGTGAACGCGGTGACGAACGCGGCCTTCCTGCTGGCCGCGCTGGTGATGTGGCGCCGGACGGCGGGCCTGGCCCTGGCCCGGGCCCTGAGCCTCGTGCTGGGGGCGATCGGACTGGGCAGCTTTCTCTTCCACACCCATGCGCAGGTCTGGTCGGCGATCGCGGACGTTCTGCCGATCGCCGCCTTCATCCTGCTCTACATCTTCGCGATCAACCGCGATGTCTGGGGGATGCCGAGCGTGTGGGCGCTGGGCGGGACCGCGCTGTTTCTGCCCTATGCCGCGTTGACCGCGCCCTTGTGGCAGGGCGTGCCGGTCTTCGGCGTCTCGGCGGGATACATGCCGGTGCCCGCGCTCATCGCGCTCTATGCGCTGGCGCTCTGGCGGCGGGCGCCCGCATTGGCGCGCGGCTTCCTTCTCGGGGCGGGGATCCTGATGCTGTCGCTTCTGGCGCGGAGCCTCGACGAAACCGCCTGCGCGCGCCTGCCTCTGGGCACGCATTTCCTCTGGCACATCCTGAACGCCCTGATGCTGGGCTGGATGATCGAGGTCTACCGTCGATTCTGCCTGGCGAACCCTAGTGGATGACGAACTTGAGCACCGCGATCGCAAGGCCTATCCCGCCGGCAAAGGCCGAGCCGAGAATCGTCGAGACCACGCTGCGGTCGAGGATCCATCCCACGCGCGCCCCGACGAGGCTGAGGAGCGCGATCGAGAAGACCTGCGCCGTGTCGAAGGCGTCAGCGGTGCCGATCCAGCCCAGACCCGCCGCGCAGAACAGAAGCGTCGGCACGTTCGCCGCGGCCAGCGTCGGATAGCTGTGCCGCCAGGCGCTGCGGATGGCGCCGCGTTTCATCCGCTGCCCCGATCCCAGCGCCTCGCCCAGAAGTTCGGCAAACGCCTTGGCCAGCGTGATGGCCAGAACCGACCCGAAGAGGATCACCGCCGTCTCGAATGGCGCGCCCATGTGGCCTTCCATGGCCATCAGGATCGCCAGCACCATGATCGCGCCATAGATGAGCCCGCCCGCTGCACCGTCGAGCCGCGCCCAAAACCCTGTTGCTTCCGCGTTCGCTGTCACGTCCGGTTCTCCTCGGCTTGTCCCGCAGGCAAATTGGCTTGCCACGCGCGACGCCGCAAGGTCCGGCGGGGGAGCAAGGCTTGCGGGCTGGTCACAGGCCTTGTAAATGCAGCCGGAACGCGAAGGGAACGCCCATGTCGATTGATCAGGACACCGCCCGCCGGGTCGCCAAACTGGCCCGGATCAAGGTCGAGGAAGACGCGCTGCCGGCGCTGGCGCAGGAATTCAACACCATCCTCGGCTTCATCGAGCAATTGTCGGAAGTCGATGTCGAGGGGATCGAGCCCATGGTCTCGGTCACGCCGATGCGGCTGAAGCGGCGCGACGACAGCGTGACCGACGGCAACCAGCAGGCGGCGATTCTGGCGAACGCGCCCGATGCGCGCGAGGGCTTCTTCGCGGTCCCGAAAGTGGTGGAGTAAGCGCGATGAGCGATCTGACCAAGCTGACGCTTGCCGCCGCGCGCGACGCGCTGCGCAAGGGCGAAACCACCAGCGTGGAACTGACCGAGGCCTGCCTGAAGGCGATCGACGCCGCGGACGTGCTGAACGCCTTCGTGCACAAGACGCCCGAGATCGCGATGGAACGCGCGACGGCGGCCGACGCCCGCATCCGGGCGGGCGATGCGCCCGCGATGTGCGGCCTTCCCATCGGGATCAAGGACCTCTTCTGCATCAGGGGCGTGCCCAGCCAGGCCTCCAGCCGCATCCTGGAAGGGTTCCGCCCGGAAT
>SBFT01000092.1 GCA_006227805.1 Paracoccaceae bacterium | reverse complement strand
GCGTTGCCGATGCCGATGGTGCCGTCGTCAGTTTCGACCTCGCAGGTCAGCCATTGGTGGAACCGGAAGGACGCCATCGCGTCGCCCTTCATCCACAGCGCGTCGGACGCGTTGGTGCAGAAGTTGCCGGCGGGGGGCACGGTCGGTCCGGTCCAGTTCCAGACGCGGGTGCGGAGGGACTTGATCTTGGTCATCGGTCTGTCTTTCCGTTCTTCAGGCCGCGGCCCGGTTGGCGCGGTGCGTGGTTGCCATCCGGACAAGCAGGTCGAAGGCCGCGCGCGTGGCGCCCGGGTTCGCCCTGTTCTGTCCGGCGATGTCGAAGGCGGTGCCATGGGCCGGGGTGGTGATCGGGACCGGAAGACCTCCCGCGACGGTGACGCCGCGCTCGAAGCCCAGCAGCTTGATCGCGATCTGGCCCTGGTCGTGATACATGGTCACCACCGCGTCCACCTCGCCCCGGATCGCCTTGAGGAAGACGGTGTCCGATGGCCAGGGGCCGGTGACGTCCTTCTGCCGGTCCTGCGCCGCCCGGATCACGGGTTCGAGGATGTCGATCTCCTCGCGGCCGAACTTGCCGTTGTCGCCCGCATGGGGGTTCAGCGCCGCCACCGCGATCCGGGGGCGCGATTTGCCCGCCCGCCTCAGCGTGTCCTCGGCCAGGCCGATGGCCTTCTCCACGCCCTCGGCGGTGATGTTCCCGGCCACCTCGCGCAGGCCGATATGGCTGGTGACGCGGGTCGTCATCAGGTCGTCCAGCACGTTCAGCTCGCCATGATGACCCTCGAAGCCCAGATACTGCGCGATGTAGCGATGCTCGTCTTCGGCGTTCATGCCCGCCGCCGTAAGCGCGGCCTTGTTGAAGGGGCCGAAGAGGATGCCGTCGATCGCGCCGGCGCGCGCGAGGTCCAGCGCCTTGTCCAGGCAGCGCAGGCTGCACCGGCCGCCCGCTTCGGTCACCTTCGCGATCTCGACCTCGTCGGGGGCGATCGTGTCCATCGGCAGCCAGACCACGCCCTCGGACCCGCCGATCCGGTCTTCCGCCACGGGAGTGAGGTCGAGCGGCAGGCCGGCCTGCGCCGCGCCCTGCTCCCAGACATGCCCGTCACCGATCAGCACGATGTCGGCCGCGTCCCGCACGCCATCGGCGTTCAGAAGCCTGGCGATCAGTTCGGGCCCGATGCCCGAGGGATCGCCGGGGATGATGCCTATTCTCGGCTTGGTCGAAGTCATTGGACAATCTCCGTCAGCGCCAGCGAGACCGAGGGCACGTAGGTCACCAGCAGCAGGATGAAGGCCAGCACGCCGATGAAGGGCAGGTTGGTGCGCGTGGTCTCCCAGATCCCCGACTTGGCGATCGAACAGGCCGTGATCAGGACCGAGGCGACCGGAGGCGTCTGCTGCCCGATGGCGAGGTTCAGCGTCACCATGATCCCGAAATGGATCGGGTCGATCCCCACTTCGGTCACCAGCGGCATGACGACCGGCACGACCAGGATGATCGCGGCGGCGCCGTGCAGGAACATCCCCAGCACCAGCAGCAGCAGGTTCAGGAGCGCCAGCACCACCAGCGGGTTCGTCGTGATCGCCGTGATCTGCGCGGCCAGCTGCTGGGGCACCTGCGCCTGGGTCAGGAACAGTCCCAGCGCCGCCGATGTGGCGACCAGCAGCATCACGACGCCGGTCTGGCTGACGCCTTCCAGCATGGCCTTGCGCAGGCGCCGGATGTCGAGGTCGCGGTAGATGAAGACCCCGATGACCAGGGCCGCCAGAACCGCGAGGCCCGCGCCTTCCGTCGCCGTCACGAGGCCCGAGAAGATGCCGCCCAGGATGATGATCGGCATGAGCAGCGCCCAGAACGCGCTCTTGAAGGCGCGCCAGACGTGGCAGAGATCGAAGCCCTCGGCGCGCGGCAGGTCGTAGCGGATGGCAAGGATGTAAGTGACCAGCATCAGGAGGAAGCCGCCCAGGACGCCCGGCACGATGCCCGCGACGAAGAGCTTGAGCACCGAGACCTCGGCGATCGCGCCATAGAGGATCATCGGGATCGAGGGTGGGATGATGATGGCGAGCGAGGCCGAGGACGACGTGATCGCCGCGGCCAGCGTGCGGGAATAGCCGCGCTTCTTCATCTCGGGGATGAGGACGGTGCCGGTCGCGGCCACGTCGGCCACGGCGGACCCCGAGATTTCGGCGAAGACCATCGACACGCCGATATTGACCATCCCCAGTCCGCCGCGGACGAAACCGATCAGCGCCGAGACGAAGTTGATCAGCCGGACAGAGATGCCCGAGGTGTTCATCAGGTTGCCCGCTAGGATGAAGAGCGGGATCGCGATCAACGGGAACTTGGTCGCCCCGGAGTAAAGCGCGATGACCATGTCGTAGAGGCTGGCCGCGCCCGAGGTCGACAGGAAGCCCCCCACCGCCACCATCCCGATGGCGATGGCGATCGGCACATTGATCAGGATCAGAAGGATCAGGGCGCCAGCCGTGAGAAGAAGGATCATGTCTTGGACTCCGGGCGATCCTGCGCGGTGTTCTCGCGCTCGGCCTCGGCGATGGCCTGTTCGATCTCGGCATGTTCCTGGTCGATGCCGGCGGCCGCGTTGCGCAGGGTGCGGGGCAGGGTCAGAAGCGTGCCGATGATCATCAGGACGGCGGTGACGGGAATGACGGACTGCACGATGTCCAGCGTCATCCAGCGCAGGCTGAGCAGGCTGTCCCACTTGGCCACGGCCAGAACGGCGTTGCCATACCAGGCGACGATCGCGAAGAAGCCGATGACCAGAAGCTCGGAGAACAGCGCGAGTGCGACCGCGGGGCCGCGGGGCAGGGCGGAGACGATGCCGCCGAAGCTCATGTGCTGGCGCAGGAACAGCGCGTAGGTCGCGCCGAAGAATGTCAGCCAGGCCAGAAGCACGCTGGCGATCTCGTCATACCAGGATGGCGAGGCGCCAAGATAGCGGGCGGTCGTCGAATAGATGACGGCGGCCGTCAGCGTCAGCAGCAGGGCGAGGCAGATGGCCTCGAGGCTGCGCAGAAGGATGCGCTCGAAGAGCGAGATCATGCTGTCCCCCGATGCAGGCAGGAAAGCCCGGGCGCGATGCGGCCCGGGCTTGCCGTTCCATCTTTACTTGGCCAGCGCCTGTGCGCGGGCGACCAGGTCTCCGCCGCCCGGAACCTGTGCCGAGAAGGCCTCGTAGACCGGAGCGGAGGCCGCGATGAAGGCGGCCTTGTCGGCCACGTTCACTTCCATGCCGGCCGCCTTGACCTTGTCGACAAGCTCGTTGTCGGCCTTTTCGCCTTCGGCCAGCGACCATTCCTGAACCATTGCCGCGACCTGCGTCACCGCGGCCTTCACGTCATCGGGCAGGGCGTTCCAGGTTTCCGCGCCACTGGTCAGGTAGGTGGGCGAATAGACGTGGCCGGTCAGGCTCAGGTATTTCTGCACTTCCTGGAAATTGGCCCCGGTGATGTTGGTCAGGGGGTTTTCCTGGCCGTCCATGGTGCCGGTCTGCAGGGCCACGAAGACCTCCGAGAAGGACATGGGCGTGGGGTTCGCGCCCCATTCCTTGAACATGGCAAGGCGCCATTCGGACGAGGGCGTGCGGATCTTCAGCCCGGCCAGGTCCGCGGGCGTGTTGATCGGGCGGGTGCTGTTGGTGATCTGGCGGAAGCCGTTCTCCCAGGTCGACAGCACCTTGAGGCCCGCGGCCTCGGCCTTGGGGGCAAGCTCGGCCTGCACGATCTCGGCGTCGATCGCCTTCAGATGCGCGCGGTCCTGCACCAGGAACGGCATGTCGAACAGCGCGAATTCGGGCGCGACGTTCGTCATGATCGACGAGATCAGCGTGAAGTGGACAGTCCCGAGACGGAGCTTCTGCATCAGCTCCTTCTCGTCTCCCAACTGGCCATCGGCGTAGAATTCGATCGTGTGGGCATCGCCCAGGGCCGCCTGAAGGTCTTCGGCGAACTTGGCGGCGCTGCGGCCCTGCAGGCTGTTCGACGCGGCGCCGACCGCGACGATGAAGGTGTCTGCCTGTGCCGGCGCCGCCCCGAAGGACATGGTGCAGGCCAGCAGTGCAGCCGAAAGGCTGAGTTTCACATGTTTCATGATTGTGGTTTCTCCTCCGATCACGGCGGACGTGAGACCGACTGCCGTTGTGTATTTTGTATACAAGAATAAAAAATATCATGACAAGAAATTTCGTGTTGGGTATTTCCGGCCGGGGCCGTATCTTGGAAATCGAGGCATCGCAGAGCTTTAGGAATGAATACGTCGCTGGCGATCACCAACCGCTCCCTGCATGACCAGGTGGTCAGCCGGGTGCGCGACCTGATCATCGAGGGAATTCTTGAACCGGGCAGCCGAATCGACGAGGCCAGCCTGATCGACGAACTGGGCGTGTCGCGCACCCCCTTCCGCGAGGCGCTGCGCACGCTGGCCGCCGAGGGCCTTGTGATCGTGCGTCCCTCCAAGGGCAGCGTGGTGCGCAAGCTGACGCCCGAGGATGTCTTCGCCATGCTCGAGGTGCTGGGCCATCTGGAACAGCTGGCGGGGGAACTGGCCTGTCAGCGCGCCAGCGACCAGGAGATCCAGGCGCTGGTCGATCTGCACAACCGGATGCTTGTCCATTACCGGGCGCGCGACCGGATGCCCTATTACAAGCTGAACCAGGAATTCCATTCGCGCCTGACCGAGCTGTCGAAGAACGACACCCTGCAGGAGATGCAGCGCAATCTCCAGGCGCGGCTGAAGCGGATCCGCTACATCGGCAACCAGAGGCCGGATTCCTGGGCCGGTGCGGTCGAGGATCACGAGGCGATGGTGGCGGCGCTGAAGGCGCGGGACGGCAAGCGCCTGGGCCAGGCCATGGCCCGGCACATCGCCAACACCTGGGATCGGGTCAAGGACAGCATCTGAGGAGGGTCCCGGGGCGCGCCGGGCCGGGCCGCGAGCCCGGTCGGGATCACGAGTCGCTGGGCGGCTCCGGCGTCGTTTCCCAGTCCTCGCCCATGGCGACGATGCAGGACCTGCCGTCGGTGTAGGTCTGCACCAGCGCCCATTCGCCGGTCGCGGCCGAAGACCACATCTCGAGGAAGACGTCCGGCCCGCGCAGGCCGGTGCCGCGCACCGACGCGCCATAGGTCCCTTCGAGGCGCGCGACCATGCGCTCGCGCCCGTCGCAGATCACGTCCGCGACCTGCGCGGGCGCCTGCGACGGCACCGCAAGGGCGATCAGCACGAGGAGGTGTCGCATGGTCGATTCGCTCCGGCATCAGGCGTCGTGTGAACAATTTATGACAATAGGCGTGTCGATCCAGAAAAAATCCCGATCGCGGGCCGTCCGCCCAGGGTCTGTGCAGACCCCGGGCCGCCCCGAGCCTTGCACGGCACGCGTTACAAATCCGTCTCCAAGACTTCACGAACCTGATTCAAAACCGTCACCAAAGTGAAGTCTGGCGCCATTACCCACCCGGGTCATCGCATGGGGGGTAGAACATGCTTCAGATCGACAAGCTCACGCGCCGTTTCGGTGACAAGACGGCCGTATCGGCGGCCAGTTTCACGGTGCGCGAGCCTGCGATGATCGGGATCATCGGGCGGTCGGGCGCGGGCAAGTCCACGCTCCTGCGCATGATGAACCGCCTGATCGACGCCAGCGAAGGGAAATTCGTCTTCGACGGGCTGGATGTGACCGCGCTGACGGGCCGGGACAAACGCGCCTGGCAGTCGCGCTGCGCCATGATCTTCCAGCAATTCAACCTGGTGCCGCGCATGGACGTGGTGTCGAACGTGCTGCACGGCACTCTGAACCGCCGCTCGACGCTGGCCACGATGTTCAACCTCTTTCCCACCGAGGACATCCACCGCGCCGTCGACATCCTGGCGCGGCTGGGCATCGCGGAACAGGCGGCCAAGCGCGCCGAGGCGCTCTCGGGCGGCCAGCAGCAGCGCGTGGCCATCGCGCGGGCCCTGATGCAGGACCCCGACATCATCCTGGCGGACGAACCCATCGCCAGCCTCGACCCGATGAACGCCCAGATCGTCATGGACGCCCTGCGCCGCATCCACGAGGAAGACGGCCGCATGGTCATCTGCAACCTGCACACGCTGGATACCGCGCGGCGCTATTGCGACCGGGTGATCGGAATGCGCGACGGGCGGATCGTCTTCGACGGCACGCCCGAACAGCTGACCACCGGCGTCGCGCGCGACATCTACGGCGCGGGCGCGGACTTTTCCGAGGCCGCGACCTCGACCGCCATCGAGACCCTGGACAGGCAAACCGGCCGATCGAAAGTGCCCGCCTGAGCCAGTGCCGTCCGCAGGACAAGTGCGGACAACCTTCATCCCAACCCGACGGAGACAGAGATGAAAAAGATGCTTGCCCTGGCGCTGACCGCGTCCACCGCGATGACCTCGGCTGCCTATGCCGAAGGCGCCATCACCGAATTCCGCATCGGCCTTCTGGGTGGCGAGAACGCCCAGGACCGCCTGAACTCGAACGAATGCCTGCGCGCCTATGCCGAGGAAGCCCTCGGCGTGCCGACGCGCCTGTTCGCCCCCGCCGACTATAACGGCGTGATCCAGGGCCTGCTGGGCGGATCGCTGGACATGGCGTGGCTGGGCGCATCGGCCTACGCAGCCGTCTACCTCGAGAACCCCGACGCGGTCGAGCCCGTGCTGGTCAAGACCAACCTCGATGGCTCGTTCAGCTATTTCTCGATCGGCTTCGCCCGCAAGGACAGCGGCATCACCTCGCTGGAAGACATGAAGGGCAAGGTCTTCGGCTTCGGCGACCCGAACTCGACCAGCGGCTACCTGATCCCCTCGATCGAGATCCCGCAGGCCACCGGCGCCTCGATGGAGTCGGGCGACTACTTCGGCGAAGTGAAGTTCACCGGCGGTCATGAACAGACCATCGTCGCGGTCTTCAACGGCGACATCGACGCGGGCGTGACCTGGGCCGACGGTCTGGGCGCATGGGAAGACGGCTACAATTCCGGCGCGCTGCGCAAGGCCGTGGATGCGGGCCTCGTCGACATGAACGAGATGGTCGAGATCTGGAAGTCGAAGCCCATCCCGGAAGGCCCCATCGTGCTGTCGAAATCGCTGCCGGCGGACGTGAAGGCCAAGATGGTCGAGCTGGTCTCGAACCTGCACACCACCGACAAGGATTGCGCCTACGGCGTGGCCGCAGGCGAGACCGCGGGCTTCATGCCGATCGGCCATGACGCCTACGAGACGCTGATCGCGGTGCGCAAGGCGGCCTCGGGCAGCTGATCGCCTGACCCGACCAGACACTCCGGGTCCGCCGCCGCGCGGGCCCGGTTTCCTTCGCAGCGGAGCCTCCGATGACCGACACCGCCTTGAACACGCCCCTGCCGCAGATCAAGTCGGATTACACGGCGCTGGTGCGTCAGCGCCGGATGTACAGCGGCATCGGTGTCGCGATCTTCATCGTCCTGATGGTGTCGGGCTTCATGGTCGCCGATGCGCGCAATGCCGGCGGTTTCTGGGACGGCTGGCACCAGATGCTGGATTTTCCCGCGGGCGTCCTGTCCGAGGCCTGGGAGAAGCGCGCGAACCTGCCCGGCCTCTTGTGGCGCTACCTGCCTGCGCTGGTCGAGACGGTGAACATCGCCATCGTGGCCACGCTGATCGGCGTGCTGATGGGGCTGGGGCTGTCGCTTCTGTCCACCCGCGGGCTGGCGCTCTGGCCCGGGGCGATCCCGCTTTTCCGCCGCATCTCGGACGTGCTGCGCGCGATCCCCGAGATCGTGATCGCGCTGGTCCTGATCTTCATGATGGGCGGCGGTCCGGTGCCCGCGATGATCGCGATCGCGCTGCACACGGCGGGCGCGATGGGCAAGCTCTATTCGGAAGTGAACGAGAACGCTGACCTCAAGCCGGTCGAGGGGCTGACCTCGGTGGGCGCGGGCTGGATGCAGCGGATGATGCTGGGCGTGATCCCGCAGGTGGCGCCGAACTACCTGTCCTATGCGCTTTTGCGGCTGGAAATCAACATCCGCGCCTCGGCCATCCTGGGCTTCGTGGGCGCGGGCGGCATCGGCTACGAGCTGCGCAATTCCATGACCTTCGGCATGGGCAAGTTCGACGAGGCCGCGGCGATCTTCATCCTTCTGTTCCTGACCATCGTGATCGTCGACCAGGTGTCCTCGCATCTGCGCAACCGCCTGATCGGCCCGGGAGCCCACTGACATGACAACCGCCACGATCGACATGACCGCCGCCAAGAGCGCGGCCGACCGCCTGATCGCGCGCAAGCGCCTTGTGGCCTTCGGCGTGCCCGGGATCGTGCTGGTCTACCTGACCTACATCTTCTTCGCCTTCGACATTCCTGGCCTCGCGGACCGGATGCGGCTGGACAACGCGGCGATCCTGGTCTCGGACAGCTACAGCTACAAGACCCACGTGACGCGCGACAACCGCTCGGGCGAGATCAGCGTGGCCAAGGAAGGCGAACGGCGCGGCACCTATCCCGAGGGCAGGCTGCCCGATTGGGTAACCATGACCGACGGCGGGGCCGAGATCGTGCTGCCGCACGGGCACAGGGTCACGTTCGGGCCCGACAACACCGCGACCTATGTCCATCCCGACTGGGGCACGCTGACGCTTCAGGCCAGCCGGGCCGACGGCGTCACCATGTCCGTCCCCGAGGCCGATCTGCCCGACTGGGTCACCCATTCCAGCGCCCGCGTCGATATCCGGACCGAGGCGGGGCGGCTCAGCATGACGCGCAACCGGACCGAGGTCTTCCGCTACTTCTTCGGGTGGGAGCTGTTCTGGTTCACCCTCGACAGCCCCTATCACGACGTGGGCCTGGCCCGGATCCTCGTCGGCGAGCGGATCGATCCCGAGCGGTCGAACATCGCCGGGGCCTGGCACGACTTCTGGAACAACGCGATGTGGCGCCACAAGGAGGTCGCCTGGGCGCTGGGAGAAACGGTGCTCATGGCCTTCCTCGGCACGTTCGGGGCGGCGATGATCGCGCTGCCCCTGGCCTTCGCGGCGGCGCGCAACTTCATGCCGGTGCTGCTGGTGCGGGGCCTGGTGCGCCGGGTCTTCGACTTCGTGCGCGGCGTCGATGCGCTGATCTGGACCATCATCCTCAGCCGCGCCTTCGGTCCCGGTCCCCTGACCGGCGCGCTGGCGATCCTGGTGACGGACAGCGGCAGCTTCGGCAAGCTGTTCTCCGAGGCGCTGGAGAACGTGGACCGCAAGCAGATCGAGGGGATCACCTCGACCGGGGCGGCGCCGGTGCAGCGCTATCGCTTCGGGGTCATTCCCCAGATCATGCCGGTTCTGCTGAGCCAGGTTCTGTATTTCCTGGAATCCAACACGCGGTCGGCCACGATCATCGGCGCGATCACGGGGGGCGGCATCGGCCTGATGATCACGCAGGCGATCCAGACCCAGAAGGACTGGGAGGAAGTCACCTACTACATCGTGCTGATCGTGCTGATCGTGATCGCGATGGACTGGTTCTCGGGCTGGCTGCGCGGCCGCCTGATCGGGCGGAGCCAGTGACATGCCCCGCCTGACCGAGGACAGACCTTTCCTGCATCCCGACTGCGAGATCACCGACACCACCTTCGGCCGTTACGTCGAGATCGGGCGCGGCAGCCGCATCGCCCACAGCGAGATCGGCGATTACTCCTACTGCGACCGCTATGCCGACATCGCCAATGCGACGGTGGGCAAGTTCGCGAACATCGCCAGCTTCACGCGCATCGGGGCCACCGATCATCCGCTGGACACCGCCGCCTGCCACCATTTCCTCTATCGCTCGGACGATTACTGGGACGACGCGGACCGCGACCACGACTTCTTCCTGCGGCGCCGGTCCCGCCGGGCCCATGTCGGGCACGACACCTGGATCGGCCACGGGGCGATGATCAAGCCCGAGGTCACGCTGGGCCATGGCGCGGTCGTGGCCGCGGGGTCGGTGGTGACGAAGGACGTGGCCCCCTACACCATCGTCGCGGGAACGCCCGCGACGCTGCTGCGCCGCCGCCAGCCCGAACCCATCGCCGAGCGCCTGATCGCGCTGGCCTGGTGGGACTGGAGCCATGACCTCATCCGCGCCACCCTGCAGGATTTCCGCGAACTCAGCGCCGAGGATTTCCTCGAGCGTTACGAGCCTTGACCCTCGAGCGTCAGCGTCACCCTGTCGCCCGCGAACCAGGTGCGGCCATATTCGACGGGAACGCCTGCGGGATCGACATTCACCTGGGTCGTGCGCAGGAGCGGGTCGCCTGCGCGCGCCTGCAGGTGGAGTGCCGTCGCCGCATCCGCCAGGACCGCCGTCACCCAGGTCGAGCGGCGCGTGTAATCCGCGACACCCGCCTTCGCCAGCGCCGCCGTGACGCCGCCGCCTTCGGCCAGGGCTTCGGCGATGCCCGGCAGGCGGTCCATCGGGAAGACGCTTTCGAAGATCGCGATCGGCATTCCATCGGCGAGGGTCGTCCCCCTGCAGATGCAGACCGGGTCGCCGGCGTCCAGCTCCAGCGCCTGCGCCTCTCCGGGATCGGCGGCGCGGGTCTCGATCTGGCGCAGCGCGCGGCCCGGACGGCGGCCCGCGGCCAGCATGTTCTGCCGGAACCGGACACGGCGGCCCAGCGGATAGTCAAGCGGCCGCGCGGCCACGAAGGCCCCCGATCCGCGCCGCGTGTGAACCAGGCCCTCCTCGACCAGCGCCGCCAGCGCATGGCGCACGGTGTGGCGGTTCACGCCGAAGCGTTCGGACAGGGCCGCCTCGGTCGGCAGGCGGTCGAGGACGCCGTAGCGGCCCTCGCGGATATCGGCGCGCAGCGCATCGGCGATGGCGCGCCAGACCGGCGCGGCACTGCGCGGCATCAGCGGCCTGTCACGTAAAATTCACAAAACTCCACTGGCCCCTCCATCGGTGATTTGCGATAATAAGTCTAGTTGTATAGATAAATCCGGACTTGTCCAGATGACCGCCACTTCCCCGCGACAGACCTGGCTGAGCCT
>SBFT01000267.1 GCA_006227805.1 Paracoccaceae bacterium | reverse complement strand
ACATGCATTCGCTGATCATCCATATGGCTTCCAGCCCGGCGCGCCGCCCGAATGCGGAAAGGTTGCTGCGCGACCTGCCCGGCGCGGAACTGGTCGATGCCGTGGATGGACGCGATCCCGCGCAGGTGGCGGGGGTCGATGTGCGGTCGGGCGATCTGCTTGCGCCGCGCTATCCCTTCGCCCTGCGCCCGCCCGAGATCGGCGTCTTCCAGAGCCACCGGCGCTGCTGGCGGACCATCCTCGACCGCGGCTGGGACCGGGCCCTTGTGGTCGAGGACGATCTGGCCATCGACGCGGCACTCTTTTCCCGGGCGCTGGCGATGCTCGATGCGCACATGACCCCCGACATGGTCGTGCGACTGCCGGTCAAGCCGCGCGAGAAACCGGCCGCCGTTCTGGCGCAGGAGGGCGAGATGCGCCTGATCCTGCCGCGGGTGATCGGGCTGCAATGCATCTGCATGGCGGTCGGTGCGCGCGCGGCGGAACGCCTCCTGCGCGAGAGCCGGGTGATCGACCGCCCCGTCGATACCTGGCTCCAGATGCATTGGGTGACTGGCCAGCCGGTTCATGCTCTTCTGCCCAACGGCAATAGAGAAGTCGCAGGCCAGATCGGCGGATCGACCATCCAGACGAAAACCCGGGCCAGCGGGAAACTGGCGCGGGAGATCCGGCGGGCGATCTATCGCGCGCGTATCGCCCTGCGGCCTCAGCGGCCCTAGCCTTTCAGCTTGGTCTTCCGCAGGTAGGGCAGGACGGTCTCGAACTCGCCGAACTTCGCTTTCGCATCGGCGTCGCTGACGGCGGCCGGGATGATCACGTCCTGGCCCACTTCCCAGTTCGCGGGCGTCGCCACGCCGTTCTTCGCCGCCGTCTGCAACCCGTCCAGCGCGCGCAGCACCTCGGCGAAGTTGCGGCCCACGTTCATCGGGTAGGTCATCGACAGCTTCAGCTGCTTGTCCGGCCCGATGATGAAGACCGACCGCACCGTCGCGGTGTGGTTCGGTGTGCGTCCGTCTGGCAGGTAGGCTTCGGCCGGCAGCATGTCGAAGGCCTTCGACACCTCGAGGCCCGTATCGGCGATGATCGGGAAGGTCGGATCGGCGCCACCCGCCGTCTTGATGTCGGCTTTCCAGCGCTTGTGGTCCTCGACCCCGTCGACGCTGATCCCCATGACCTTGGTGCCGCGCTTCTTCCATTCATCGGCCAGTTGGGCGACCGCGCCGAATTCGGTGGTGCAGACCGGGGTGAAATCCTTCGGATGCGAGAACAGGATCGCCCAGCTGTCGCCGATCCAGTCGTGAAGGGTGACCGTGCCCTGGTCGGTTTCGACGGTCAGGTTCGGGATGGTGTCGTTGATGCGAAGTGCCATGAGGGTCTCCTTTGGTGTCCCGTGCGTCTCGGGGCCTACCTAATGCCCCGCGCGCGCGGTTTCATCCCCTCTCTTGCCCCTGTGCGGCCCGGGTGACAGAGTGACGCCGATTCCCTGACCGCCCGGTCAGGCATCGGGAAATGACAGGAGGTCGATGATGATCGAGAAACGGCAATTCTACATCAACGGGGCGTGGGTCGATCCGGCCGAGGCCAATGACTTCCACGTGATCGATCCCTCGACCGAAGAACCCTGCGCGGTGATCTCGCTGGGGGGCAAGGCCGATACCGATGCCGCCGTCGCCGCCGCCAAGGCGGCCCTTCCGGGCTGGATGGCCACGCCGCCCGCCGAGCGGATCGCGCTGGTCGAGAAGCTTCTCAAGATCTATGCCGACCGGGCCGAGGACCTGGCCCAGGCCACCGCGACCGAGATGGGCGCGCCCATCGATTTCGCCCGGCAGAGCCAGGTTCCCTCGGGCACGTGGCACCTGACGAATTTCCTGAAGGCCGCCAAGGACTTCAAGTTCGAGCGTCCCCTGAACGACCATACCCCGAACGACCGGATCATCTACGAGGCCGTGGGCGTCGCGGCGCTGATCACGCCCTGGAACTGGCCGCAGAACCAGATCACGCTGAAGGTGGGCGCGGCCGCGATCGCCGGGTGCACGATGGTGCTGAAACCCTCGGAGCAGAGCCCGATCAACGCGATGATCTTCGCCGAATGCATGGATGCGGCGGGCTTCCCCAAGGGCGTCTTCAACCTGGTGAACGGCGACGGGCCCGGTGTGGGCACCCAATTGTCGGGGCACCCGGATGTCGACATGGTCAGCTTCACCGGATCGACGCGCGCAGGCATCGCGATTTCCAAGAACGCGGCCGACACGCTGAAGAAGGTGCACCTGGAACTGGGCGGCAAGGGCGCGAACCTGATCTTCGCGGATGCGGACGACAAGGCGGTCAAGCGCGGCGTGCTGCACATGATGAACAATACCGGCCAGTCCTGCAACGCGCCCAGCCGCATGATGGTCCAGGCGCCGATCTACGACCAGGCGGTCGAGATCGCCCGCGAAGTCGCCGAAGGCGTCAAGGTGGGCAGCGCCCATGAACCCGGCCGCCATATCGGCCCCGTGGTGAACGAGTTGCAATGGACCAAGATCCAGAACCTGATCCAGACGGGCATCGACGAAGGCGCGCGCCTGGTCGCAGGCGGCGTCGGAAGGCCCGAAGGCCTGAACAAGGGCTTCTACGTGCGCCCCACCGTCTTCGCCGATGTCACCCCCGACATGACCATCGCGCGCGAGGAGATCTTCGGCCCCGTCCTGTCGATCATGAAGTTCGAGACCGAGGAGGAAGGCCTGGCCATGGCCAACGACACGGTCTACGGCCTGACGAACTATGTCCAGACCCAGGACGGCGCCCGCGCCAACCGTCTGGCGCGGCGGCTGCGCTCGGGCATGGTCGAGATGAACGGCAAGAGCCGGTCCGCCGGGTCGCCCTTCGGCGGCATGAAGCAGTCGGGCAATGGCCGCGAGGGCGGAACCTGGGGCATCGAGGATTTCCTCGAGGTCAAGGCGGTCTCGGGCTGGACCCCGGAGTGAGGCGCGGGTTCGCCTGAACCAGAGGCCGTCCCCCCGGGGCGGCCTTCGTCTTCATTGCGTATTTGGAACCAGAAAGAAGCGGGGCTGGCGGCGGGCGGCGCGGTCGCTTAAAAGAGCCAATGATCTATTCCCGCCTGCATGGCCGTCTCGGCAACCAGATGTTCCAGTATGCTGCCGGGCGTGCGCTGGCGGAACGGCACGGCGTGCCGCTGGTGCTGGATCGCCGGGCACTGGATCCGGCCTGGGTGACGGTCGCCGATGTTTTCCGCCTGGAACTCTCCCAGGGGTCCTTGCCGCCCTCGAGATCCGAAGGCCTGCTGCGCTACGGGCTTTGGCGCGCCTTCGGGCGCAGGCCCCGCTTCGTGCGCGAGAAGGGGCTGAGCTACAACCCGCGGTTCGGGACGCTGGGGGACGGCGTCTACCTTCACGGCTACTGGCAGAGCGAGCGCTATTTCGCCGGGATCGCCGACCGCATCCGGGCCGATTTCACCTTCGGCGATTTCGCGACGCGGCAGGGCGCCCAGATGGCGGATCGCATCCTGGCCACGCCCGGCGCCATCTCGCTCCATGTCCGGCGGGGCGACTATACCAGCCTGCCGGGCCATGCGCTCTGCAGCCAGGCCTATTACGAGAGGGCCCTGGCCCGGGTGACCGAAGGCTTCGACGCCGAACCGGTGGTCTTCGTGTTCTCGGACGATCCCGATTGGGCGCGGGACAATCTGCCCCTGCCGGTCGAGAAGGTCCTCGTCGATATCAGCCGGGGCCAGGCGGCGCCGAGCGATCACGAGGACATGCGTCTGATGTCGCTCTGCCGGCACAACATCATCGCGAATTCGTCCTTCTCGTGGTGGGGGGCCTGGCTGAACCGCACCCCGGGCAAGGTTGTGGCCGCGCCCGCCACATGGTTCACCAACCCCAGGCTGGTGAACCGCGATATCCTGCCGCCGGGCTGGCTGCGGATCGAGGGTTAGAAATCCGGCTCGGCCCGGAAGCGCATGCCCTTGCCGCTTTCGGGATGGGAGAGGCGCAGTTCTTCCGAATGCAGCATCATGCGCGGATGATCGGCCGCCGCGCCGCTGGCGTAGAAGGGATCGCCCAGGATCGGATGGCCCAGCGCCAGCATGTGCACGCGCAACTGGTGGCTGCGGCCCGTGCGCGGGAACAGGCGCACGCGGCTTTCCTCGGGACTGTCGGTTATCACCTTCCACGTGGTCACGGCGGGCTTGCCGTTCACGTGGTCGATCTTCTGAAGGGGCCGGTTCGGCCAGTCGACGCACATCGGCAGGTCGACCGTCCCGGTGCGGGGCGACAGGCGGCCCTGGACGCGGGCGACATAGGTCTTCTTCGTCTTGCGCTGTTCGAACTGCAGGCCGAGGTTGCGCTGGGCATGCGGCGTCTGGGCGAAGACCATCACTCCCGAGGTGTCGCGGTCCAGCCGATGCACCAGCAGCGTGCCGGGAAAGGCGGCCTGCAGGCGCGAGAGCAGGCAATCGGCCAGATGCTCGCCCCGCCCGGGCACGGACAAAAGGCCCTCGGGCTTCATGACGGCGAGGATATGCGCGTCCTCGTAGAGGATCTGAAGGGGCGTCTGTGGCGGGTCGTAGCTCATCCCCGGGCCCATACCGCGCGCCGGGCGCGGCGGCAAGTCAGGGGGCAAGTCAGGGCGCGCGGCGCATCTGGCGCAGAAGCGTGACCGAATAGATCGCCAGCGCCGCCCAGATCATCGGAAAGGCGATCTGGCGTGGCCGGTCGAAATCTTCCCCGAAGACGAAGACGGCGATCAGGAAGACCATCGTCGGCGTGATGTATTGGAGGATGCCCATGGTGGACAGCCGCATCAGCTTGGCCGCGTTGGCATAGATGATGAGAGGCACCGCGGTGATCACGCCGCACCCCATCAGCAGCAGCGTGTCCGGCCAGTCCCGCCCGAAATGGCCCCCGCCGGTTCCCGCCTGCAGCCAGATCACCCAGGCCAGCGCGAAGGGCGACAGGATCAGCACCTCGAGCAGGAAGCCCTGATTGGGGCCGATGGGCAGCGACTTCTTGAAGAAGGCATAGATGCCCCAGGTGACGGTCAGCCCCAGCGCGGCGAGGGGGAGCCGTCCGGCCGAGACCGTCAGCACCACGACTGCCGCGGCGGCCAGCGCGATCGCCGCCATCTGCGCGGGGCTCAGCCTTTCGCCCAGAAGAACCGCGCCCAGGAAGATGCTGAACAGCGGATTGATGTAATAACCCAGCGCCGCCTCGACCGCGTGACCGCTGGTGATCGCCCAGACATAGATGCCCCAGTTGACCGAGATGAGCGCCGCCGTGACGCAGGCCATGCCCAGCATCCGCGGGTTCATCAATGCCGCGCGCAGATCGGCGGTGCGGCGCAGCACGATCAGCAGAAGACCGGCCAGCGGCACCGACCACAGGATGCGGTGCGCCACGACCTCGGACGGCGGAACGTGATCGAGAAGCTTGAGATAGAGCGGCAGCCCGCCCCACAGCAGATGGGCCGTGACGGCCAGGGCGAGGCCTTTCGGCGTATCTCGGTTTTCGGGGTTTTCCGGCATGGAACCTGGGCCTTTCCCCGCCCTCCTATCGCGGGGGGCGGGGATTGGAAAGACGGGCCCCGGGTCAGGCGCGGACGCGGTCGGACTTGGGGTCGTACATCGGTTTCAGCGACGCCTCGGCCCGCACCCGCGTGCCCGCCACGTCGATCTCGTAAGCCGACGCCAGAAGCTGGTCGGCGCTTTCGCCCGGGCAGGGCACGTATCCCATGCCGATCGCGCCGCCCAGGTGGTGGCCATAGGCGCCCGACGACAGGTAGCCCACGATCTGCCCGTCCCGCAGCACGGGTTCGTTGTGATAGAGGAGCGGTTCGGGATCGGTCAGGCGGAACTGGACGAGGCGCTTGGTCAGCCCTTCCTCCTTCTTCCGCAGCACGGCGTCGCGGCCGATGAAATCGGGCTTGGAGGTGGCGACGGCAAAGCCCAGGCCCGCTTCCAGCACGTGATCCTCGCAGGTGATGTCGTGGCCGAAATGGCGGAAGGCCTTCTCGATCCGGGCGCAGTCCATCATGTGCATGCCGCAGAGTTTCAGCCCCAGGGACTGGCCCGCCTGCCAGATCGTCTCGAAGGCATGGGCGGCCATGTCGGCGGAGACATAGATCTCCCAGCCCAGCTCGCCCACGTAGGACACGCGGTGGACGCGGGCGGTGCCGAGGCCCAGCTCGATCTGTTGCGCGGTTCCGAACGGATTGGCGTCATTGCCGAAGTCGGCGGGGCTGACGGCCTGCATCAGCTTCCGTGCGTTCGGCCCCATGACCGCCAGGACGCCTTCGGCGGCGGTGACATCGGTGACGACGGCGCGCGCGTCGCCCAGGTGGCGCATCAGCCAGGTCTGGTCGGCCTGCCGCGTGGCGGCGGGGGTCACGACCAGGTAGGCGGTTTCCGACAGGCGGGTGACGGTGACATCCGCCTCGATCCCGCCGCGGTCGTTCAGGAACTGGGTATAGACGATCTTGCCCGCGGGGACCGACATGTTCGCCCCGCAGACGCGGTTCAGGACGGCTTCCGCATCGGGGCCCTCGACGCGCAGCTTGCCGAAGGAGGACATGTCATACATGCCGACATTGGTGCGCACCGCGCGCAGTTCCTCGGCCACGTTGTCGAAGAAGTTCTGCCGTTTCCAGGAATAGCGGTATTCGCGCGCCTGCCCGTCGCGGGCGTACCAGTTGGCGCGCTCCCAGCCCGAAAGCTCGCCGAAGACCGCGCCGCGTTCGGCCAGATGCGCGTGGAACGGCGTCCGCCGTACGCCGCGCGCGGTGGCCTTCTGGCGATAGGGGTAGTGATCGGCGTAGAGAAGGCCCAGCGTCTCGGTCACGCGCGCCTTGAGATAGGTGTGATTGGTCTGGAAGGCCTGTGCGCGGGCGATGTCCACGTCGCCCAGGTCGAAGGGCTTTGCGCCATCCTCCATCCATTGCGCCAGCGCCATGCCCGCGCCCCCCGCCGACTGGATCCCGATCGAGTTGAACCCGGCCGCGACCCAGACATTGTCCATCTCGGTCGCCAGCCCCAGCAGATAGGCATTGTCGGGGGTGAAACTTTCGGGGCCGTTGAAGAAGGTGTGGATGCCAGCCTGTCCCAGCATGGGCATCCGGTTCACGGCCATCTCGAGGATCGGTTCGAAATGGTCGAAATCCTCGGGCAGCTGGTCGAACTCGAAGCTCTCGGGGATGGGACCCCAGGGCTTGCTGATCGGCTCGAACGCGCCCAGCATCATTTTCCCTGCGTCTTCCTTGTAATAGGCGCATTCGTCGGGGACGCGCAGGACGGGCAGTTGCGTCAGCCCCGGGATCGGTTCCGAGACGATGTAGAAATGTTCGCAGGCCTGAAGCGGCACGTGGGTGTTCAGCATCTTTCCGACCTCGCGGCCCCACATGCCCGCGCAGTTCACGACGTGATCGCAGGCGATGTGGCCGCGGCTGCCGTCCTCGGCCTGCCAGTCGACGCCGGTGATGCGGCGGCCCTGCCGGGTGACGCCGGTCGCCTTCACGCGTTCGGCCACGACGGCGCCGCGCTGGCGCGCACCCTTGGCCAGCGCCAGCGCGATGTTCGCGGGATCGCCCTGCCCGTCCTTGGGCAGGTAGACGCCGCCGGTGACGCCGTCGATGTTGAGATGGGGGTAACGCTCCTTGATCTCGGCGGGCGAGATTTCCGCGATCTCGACCCCGAAGGCGCGCGCCATGGCGGCCGAGCGGTGGAGTTCTTCCAGCCGTTCGCCCGTCAGCGCGGCGGTGATCGAGCCCACGCGCCGGAAGCCCGTGGCGACGCCGGTCTCGGCTTCGAGACTGCCGTAGAGTTCCTGGGAATACTTGGCGAGCTTCGTCATGTTCGCCGTCGCGCGCAACTGGGCGATGAGACCGGCGGCGTGCCAGGTGGTGCCGGACGTCAGCTGCTTGCGTTCGAGAAGGACCACATCGGTCCAGCCGAGTTTCGTCAGGTGATAGGCGACGGAGCAGCCGACGACGCCGCCCCCGATGATGACGGCGCGGGCCTTTGCGGGAAGGTCAGTCATGGGATGGCCTTTCGGTTCAGCTGGCGGCAAGGCTGGGGGGCTCTGCCCCCCAAGACCCCCCGGGATATTTGGGGCGAGAGGAAGACAGGATCAGACAATGGTATGACCCGCGTCCTTCAGGCGGCGGGCAAGCTCGGCGATGTGGGCGGGGCCGACCTCGCAGCAGCCGCCGACGATGGTGGCGCCCTGCGCGACCCAGCCCATGGCGAAATCGGCATAGGCGGCAGGGTCGAGGTCGCGGCGCGCGCTCAGCGCATCGACGGTGGGATTGTCGCGCAGGAATTCGGGTGTGATCCGCGTGAACCCGTTGGCATAGGCGCCGAAGGGGAGGCCCGTGCCTTTCAGCGCGTCGATCCCCGCCGCGACCGCCTCGGGGCGTGAGCAGTTGACGAGGATCGCCTGCGGTTTGGCGTTCTCGGGCAGGGCCGCGATCATCGCGGCGATGTCGGCGGTCGCCTCGCCCGACCGCAGGCGCGTGCCATCATCGTCATCGACCGAGACGGCCAGCCAGACGGGCTTGCGGGTGAACCGACTGACGGCTTCCAGCGCGGTTTCGGCATGGTTGACCGAGGACATCGTCTCGATCAGCCAGAGGTCGACACCATGGTCGAGCCGCTGAACGTTGGCCCCGTAGATCGCCGCCGCCTGATCCGCCGTCACCTTGATGTCGGGCCGGTAGGAGGCACCGATCGGCCCGAGCGATCCCGCGATGCGGCCCGATCCATGCGCGTCGCGCGCGCGTTTCGCCTCGGCCAGCGCGGTGTCGAGAAGCTGGCCGATCTGCCCTTCCAGCCCCGACTTGGCCAGCCGGTCCGACAGCACGGCGTAGGTGTTCGTGGTGGCGATGGTGGCGCCTGCCGCGAAGTAGTCGCCATGCAGGTCGCCGACGAGAGAGGGCCGGTCGATCATGACCGACGTCGACCAGAGCGGCGTCGCCTGCGCGCCGTGCCGGTGCACCAGTTCCTGGCCGATGGAGCCGTCGAGAAGGGTGATCGCGGTCATGCGCGCAGTCTTTCGTTTTCGGGATCCCAGAGGGGTTGGTCGGGCTGGACCACGGCGCGGCGGCGTTCGCCGAAGATCTCGACCTCGATCTCGGTGCCGGGTTCGGCCAGATCGACGCGCAGCATCCCCAGCACGACCGAGGCATTCACCCGGTAGCCCCAGGCGCCGGATGTGGTTTCGCCCACGATCTGACCGTCAT
Organism: Paracoccaceae bacterium; assembly: GCA_006227805.1. Classification (GTDB taxonomy): domain Bacteria; phylum Pseudomonadota; class Alphaproteobacteria; order Rhodobacterales; family Rhodobacteraceae; genus JAGYKE01. The sequence goes on along the minus strand of SBFT01000267.1, from coordinate 1,813 downwards.
GCCAGAGCGTGGACATGTAGGGCGCGTCGGCCTCGCCCGCGTCCACGATGAGGGTGGCGAAGCGTTTCTTCACGCCGCGCTGCCGTTCGGAGAGAAGGGCTGCCTTGCCGGGGAAGTCCTGCGGCTTGTCGAATTTGACGAAGCGGTCGAGGCCGCCCTCCAGCAGGCTGTAATCGGTGGAAAGGTCCCCCTTCCAGGCGCGGTAGCCCTTCTCGATGCGCAGGGAATTCAGCGCCCACATGCCGAAGGGTTTCGCCCCCGCCGCCAGCACGGCGTCGTAGATCGCGGGGATATCCGCGTGCGGGGCGTGGATCTCCCAGCCCAGTTCCCCCGCGAAGCTGACGCGCGCCAGGGTGCAGGGGCGGCCCGCCACCTGCGCGGACTGGATCGACAGCCAGGGCAGGGTGAGGTCGGCATCGGTCCCGATCTCCTGGAACAACGCGCGCGCCCTGGGGCCGGTGACGATCAGCGTCGAGTATTCCGCGGTGTGATCGGTCAGGCTGAGGCCTGCCTGGGTCGCCGGTTGCAGGATGTCGCGGTCGTGCCATTGGGCCACTGCCGCCGTGATCAGGGTGAAATCGTCCTCGCCATGGCGCAGGACGCTCATCTCGGTCAGGATGCGGCCGCGGGTGTCGGCGAAATACGCGAGGTTCATGCGCCCCGCCTTGGGCAAACCGCCGGTGATCCGGCCGCGCAGCCAATCGGCCGCGCCCGTTCCCGACAGCCGGAAACGCGAGAAGCCCGGCAGGTCCAGCACGCCCACACCGTCGCGCACCGCGAGCGCCTCCTCGCGGATGCGCGCCTCCCACGGGCCGGTGCGGTTCCAGGTCTGGGTGGCCTCTTCCGAGGTGTCGTCGCCCACCTGCGCGAACCAGTTGGCGCGTTCCCATCCGTTATAGGCGCCCATCTGGCCGCCGAGTGCCTTCACCCGGTCATGGACGGGCGAGACCTTGCGGTCGGGGGCTGCGGGCCAGCGGTGCCAGGGGAAGTGCATGGCGTATTCGTGGCCATAGACCTCGAGCCCCTTCTGCACGCAGTAATCATGGTCGGTGTAATCGGTATAGCGGCGCGGATCGCAGGACCACATGTCCCATTCGGTCTGGCCTTCGGTCACCCATTCGGCCAGCACCTTGCCCGCGCCGCCGGCCTGGGCGATCCCGAAGGTGAAGACGCAGGCCTCGAAGGCATTGGGCACGCCGGGCATAGGACCGATCAGCGGCAGCCCGTCGGGGGCATAGGGAATGGGGCCGTTGATGACCTTGCTGACGCCCGCAGTCCCCAGGATCGGCACGCGGGCCATCGCGTCCTCGATATACCATTCCAGGCGTTCCAGGTCGTCGGGATAGAGCTGAAAGCTGAAATCCTCGGGCATCGGATCGGCCGGGTTCGCCCAATGGGCGCGGCAGTTGCGTTCGTAAGGCCCCAGGTTGAAGCCGTGCTTTTCCTGGCGCAGGTAATAGGACGAATCCACGTCGCGCAGCAGCGGCAGCTTGTGACCCTGTTCGCGGGTCCAGGCCTCGAGTTCGGGGATCTCCTCGGTCAGCATGTATTGATGGCTCATCACCATCATCGGCACGGTGCGCCCGCCGAAGGGCCTGAACCATTCGCCCACGCGCTGGGCGTAGTAACCGGCGGCGTTCACCACGATCTGGCAGCGGATGTCGCCCTTGTCGGTATGGACGATCCAGTCGTCGCCATCCCGGCTGACCCCGGTCGCGGGGGTGAAGCGCAGGATCTTCGCGCCCATGTCGCGCGCGCCCTTGGCCAGCGCCTGCGTCAGCTGTGCGGGGTCGATGTCGCCGTCGTTCGGATC
>SBFT01000251.1 GCA_006227805.1 Paracoccaceae bacterium | reverse complement strand
GGCATCGACGCTGCCGAAGGCCTCGACCGCCACCTGCACCATGCGGTCGCAGGTCTCGGCGCTGCCGACATCGCCGAAGACGAAGCGCGCGTCGTGTCCTTCGGCGGTCAGCATCCCGATCGTCTCGCGGCCCAGGTCCTCGATCCAGTCGACGCCCACGACCTTAGCCCCTTCGCGCGCCAGCCGGATGCAGGCGCCCCGTCCCAGACCCCGCGCGCAGCCGGTGACGATCACCGTCTTTCCGGCAAAGCGGTTGGGGGTGAAATAGTCCTCGGGGATGGGCTGGATGTCGCGCAGCTGCGGCAGGTCGGGGTTCGCCGTGCCGCGTTCGCGGGCATAGGGGCCCATCTCGGGCACGTCGCCCCCTGCCTCTGCCTGGGCCGAGGCCGGTGTCGCGGCGATGCCGGCGGTCGCGGCTGCGCCGCCGAATTTCAGGATATCGCGTCTGTTCATTTTCGTGGGTTCCCTTTCAGAACGAGTATCGGATGAAGGCCATGAGGCTGAGCCAGTTCTTCGCATCCCCGCCCAGCGCTGCCTTGGCGGCATCGCCCGGAACGGTGTAGGCGATATGCCCGTGCACATAGACGTTGCGGTTGACGAACCACTTGGCGGTCACGTTCGCCTCCATCCCGTAATCCTTGTCGGACAGGAAGGTCAGCGCCGGGTTGCCGCCGATGTTGGTCAGGCTGTCGGCCTTGAAGAGCCAGAGCTGCGGCACGATCTCGAACTTGGGCGAGGGTCGGAAGCGCGCCTGGATGCGGTGCGCGATCACGTTCGAATCCTGGACCACCTTGAAGTGGTTGGCGCCCTGCACCCATTGCTCGCCGGTGCCGCCCGACAGCATCGGGTCCCAGCGCTCGTAGGTCGCGGTCGTGGGATCGTCGCCGCTGAACCGCGCGACGCGATAGCTGATCGTGGGCGACCACCTGGCCTGCGGCCAGCTGTAGCCGGCCTCGATCCAGCCTGCGCGCGCATCCATGTCGAAGTTGCGGTTGCGCTGGACGGCGTATTCCGCGCCGAAGAAGGGACCGGCCTGTCCGGGGGGGGTCGGGCTGTAGGTGAAGCGCGCGTCAAAGACTTCCAGACCCTCGCGGGTCCGAATGACCGGCCCGCCGAGGACCGGGTCGAAGACGAAATACTGCTGGGTCGACTTGGGCGACGTGACATAGCTGAGACCGATCTGGAGCCCCGCGGCGGGCTGGAATTCCAGGTTCGCGCCCGCATATGTCGTCTGGCTGTCCAGAAGCGGCAGTTCGTCCGGATCGAGGTAGAACAGCTCGAACTTCGTGTCGTTGTAGCGCAGTTGCGCCAGCGCCAGCATGTCCGCCGACCAGCGCGCATTGGCCTGCAAGGCCGCGCGTTCGTCGCCATTCGCGGCGGTGTTCGCGATCAGGAACCCGTTGGCCAGCGTGAACCTCTGGCGCCCAGCTGTCAGATTGTAGGAAAACCGGTTGCCGCGCGCGTCCGTCTGTCCGCCGATTATCCCCACATAGGCGTCTTCGAACCCGGTGAAGCTCCGCGTCCGGTCGGTGAACAGTTCCTGGCCCAGCGACCCCGAGGTGATCGCGCTGAGGCCGCCATAGACATAGGTATTCGCATTGATCGGGGTGATCCCGTAGATCCCGTAATGCGCGTAGGCCTCGACCCATTGATCATAGCCCGCGCCCGCCGGCTGCCCTTGCACAAGCGGGTTGCCTGCCAGCATCAGGTCGGGTCTGCCATACCAGGCGTTGTTGTTGGCGTAATGCAGCCCGAAGAGATCAAGCTTGAACCGCACGAAGGTGCCGTTCTTGTCGTAGATCGTGGGAAACTTGCCGCCGAAGGCCATGCCGCGGCCGGTCTCGGCCGCAGCTGTGTCACCCAGCGTCACCGCCACGTTCACGTCGAGCCCGCCGCGCGCACCAAACGAAATCTCGTAGTCAATACTGGCCACGTCGCGGGTTCTGCGGGCGCGCGTGATCTGGAACTCGATCAGGCGTTCAGAAAACCGCTCTCCCGGAAAGACTCCCAGCGCCGTGCGCACCTGGTCCTGGACGCGCGCATTGAGGCCCGCATCGGCGCTGGGATTGACAATGCGGATGTTGATCCGTTCGATCAGCTGGTTCGTGTAGGGATCGACACCCGCAACCCCTTGGGCCGAGGCTGTAGCGGGAACCACGACGCTCAGCAAACCAATCGATGCACTCAAAAACAGCGCTGCAGTTGCAGCGCCGATCCTCAGACCCCGCATCAGATCCCCCTGAATCAGGAACAATAGCAAATTATGATAAGGGTGGAGACGGACCGTAGACGCTGCAACCAGGTTGCTGCCCATTTTGGGCAACTCTTGCCGGGAAGGCGGGCGCTGGGGTCAGACCGGGACCGCTGGTGTTAATCTTCTGGCGGTCCCCCGCAGGCAATGGCAGGCCGCGCCCCCCGGACACGTCATGGTGACCGGTTTTTCTCCGGTGCGTCCTCAGCTGACCTTTCTGCGACCACGGTCATGTCTCCCCCTTCGTTTCTGCAGCCGAGGACAACTTTACCGCTCTGCTGTCGGACACACCCACGTGAGATCACGTCACACGATAAAGCCAGGGTTCAAGCGGAATGCACTTCAACCCGAAACACGTGCCGGTCCAAGGACAACTATTGCGATCAAGGGGCTTTCAAAGGCCAGTAGTTTCCGCGACCCCCTCCAGCGAAGCAAATGGGGGCCCTGCCTGGGCGATGAAGATTTGAATCTTGGTGGAAATCAGTAGATCGTCGTATGACCTGGGCGCAGACGAGCAGAAAAGAGTTCTGATGGACAGGATCGACCGTATCTTCTGGCTTGATGCGACACGGGTCACAGCAATTTTTGGCGTTGTTCTCTTGCACGCTGCCGCACCGCACCTGTCCCAATTCGGAACCAGCCCAGTCGAAGACTGGCACGTCGCCAATATCATCAACGCAGCGACGCGGCCTTCTGTGCCGCTGTTCTTCATGGCTTCCGGGGCACTTTTGCTGCAGCGCACAATTGGACTTCATGAACTGAAGCCTCGATTGACTAGACTGATCGTGCCGCTCGTGGCATGGAGCATCATCTATCTGACCGCCAGAGCGATGACCAACTCCGATTACAGTTTTCTTGGAGGGTTGCTGCGCGCGCCTGTCCAACCGGTGATGTATCACCTGTGGTTTCTCTATGCACTGATTGGGCTCTATCTGTGCCTGCCATTGGTCGGCCCGGCGATACGCGCCGCCAGTACCGATCAGATTTACTATGGCCTCGGGCTCTGGGTGCTGGCCAGTGCAATCGTTCCCGCATTCGAGAGGGTCGTCGACGCACAAAGCTCGATCGAGCTTACGACAATGGCGGGATACATGGGCTATATGGTGCTGGGATATGTTCTTGCACAGGCACCGCGACCCAACCGCAGACACGCCCTGGCAGCGCTTGCGTTGGCAGTCACAGGTTATGCAATAACTGCGTTGGGCACTGCTTATTTTACAGTGCAGCGCGGGCAATTTTTCAGCTACTTTTATCTCTATTTGAGCCCCAATGTGATGCTGTTCTCGGCCGGACTGTTCGTGGTCATGCGGGCATTTTTCGAGGGGCGGCAAAGCCCTTTTGTCAGGATGTTGTCCGAACTCAGCTTTGGGATCTACTTGTGCCACGTGGCCGTGTTGATGGTGGGCTATCTGGTGTTTGATATCCGTGGCTGGTGGATCTTTCCCTTTGCAATGCTGGTCTTTGTGATTTCGGCGGTTGGAACCCATGTGCTGCGAAGCATCGGGTTGGCAAAGTTCCTGGCTCCCTGAGCAAGCAATCGGCCTTGGTAGAAGGAATGTCCGTTCTGTCCGCACGGCGGTGCTTCGTCCAGCCGACGGTCCATCGGGTTCACTGGCCGGCCAGGGCTTCCGCGATCGTCATCCAGATCGGCAGGGTGAGCGCGCTCAGGATCGTGCCTTGCGCAATCAATGTGGCAGGGAGCTGCCTGTCTGCACCGAACCCGGCAGCCAGAACATGCGCGGCCGATGCGGTCGGCAAGGCTGCGAAGATCAGGATGACCGGGACGGCGGGACCGGATGCGCCGGTCAGCAGGGCGACACCACAGACGACAGTCGGCAGGGCGACCAGCTTCGTGCCGACAAGGATGCCGGAAAAGCGATCGAGCTTTGCCAGGGCCCTCCAGTTCAGCGTCGCGCCGATCGAGATCAGGGCAACCGGAATGGCGGCCTGGGCAAGAAGGGTGAGCGGCGCAAGAAGCGGGGCCGGTATCTCGATCCGGCTCACGCCGACGGCGACACCGGCCAGACTGGCCAGCAGGAACGGGTTCAGCATGACCTTGCGGATCGCGACGGAAAGAGACAGGCCTTCGCCGCGCGACAGGGCCGTGACCGCGAACACGTTGGCCATCGGGATCGCCAGTCCGATCGCGACCGAGTAGAACGCGAGGTCCGCCGACGGCAACGCCTGGATGACGACAAAGCCCAACGCCGTGTTGAACCTCCAGGCGGTCTGCCAGGCTCCGGCAAAATCCAGAAACCGCTTCGGCCCGAAAGGGCGGGCGAGCCAGCCGAGGCAAAGCCCCAAACCCAGCACGGCCCAGACCAGAGGCCCGATCAAGACAAGGCTTTCCAGCGGGATGGGGCGTGCAGCGGCGGTGGTGAAGATGAGTGCCGGGAACAGGATCTCGAAGTTCAGGCGATCAAGACCGGTCCACGCAGTCTCGGACAGCCGCTTGCGCAGCAGCCCGCCAAGACAGACAAGCAGGATGCTTGGCAGAAGGCCGGTCAGAATGGTGGTGAACATCGAAGACAGCCCGGTTGACGTGCTTTCCGGCCATGTTGCCGTTGATGGCGGCGACTGCAACCGGATTGCCACGCGGGCCGGGCGGCATGGCAGGTCCGCCCCGCCGCTTTGGGCCCGACGAAGCCTTCCGGGCCGTCCTGTCGGATAACTGCCGGGGCGCGTTCTGTGGGTTCAGCCGCGTGCAAGCGCTGCCAGCATTACCTCCCCGGCGCGAGGACGCGCGGCGCGCGCGACCTCAGGTCCCGCGCCGGGCGCGCAGCGCCTCCAGCATGGCGTCGAGGTCCGCGCAGGGAAATGCGCCGGTCGCCGCGATCTCGGTGGTGACGTCGACCGGCAGATCCGAATTCGAGGTCTCGGGAATCTGGTTCAGCTTGCCGCCGATGAGAACGGTCATCCCCGGACCGGCCTGCCCGAGTTCCTTCAGGACGGCCCGTGCGTAGCTGAGCGCGATCCCGTTATAGGTGCTGATCGCGATGACATCCGCCCCGGCCTCGATGGCGCGCGCGACCAGAACGTCGGGATCGACGGCGGTGCCTGCGTCGATCACGACGGCGCCGAGCCCGCTCAGCGCGCGGGTGACCAGATAGGCGCCGTGTTCATGCACGTCGGTGGTCCCGATGGCCACCCGCAGGCCCGACAGGTCCGAGGCCGCGACATCCGCGCGGGCAAGCCAGCGATCGGCCATCACGTCCAGTTCCTCGGCCCAGTCGGCGGGCAGGCTCGGGCGGCGGCGGTCGCCTTCGGGCGTGCCCTCGCCCCAGAGCGCCTCGATCCGCTTGGCCCCCAGCCGCCGGATCGCCAGCATCAGCGCGGCCGGGTCGGTGATGTCGACGCCGCGATCGCCGAGGCCCGCAAGCACGCGGGCCGCGAATTGCCGGCCGCCCGCCTCGATCCGGTCGGCCAGCGCGTCGATCGCCTCGGTTTCCCACATCGCCAGATGGTCGGCTGCGTGCTCGACCAGTCTCGCGGCGAAGGTCTGGGCCTCGAGGATCTCGTCCAGATCGGGGATGCGCAGGTTCTCGGTCACCGGAACCGGGTTGATGGCATGACCGCTGTTGTGCCGCATCAGCGCGCCGATATCGGCCAGCAGGTAGCTGGCGAGGCTGGCATAATTGGCCGCCGCATCGCCCCGGTACGAGACGGTGTTGCCGAAGATCATGGTGCCCGGCGTCTCGGTCCGCCGCGCGAGGGCCCTCTGGAACGCAGCGCGGGTCAGCGGGTTCGAGAAATGGTGACCGAAACAGAAGGAAACCTGTGCGCCGATCAGGTCCTCGACGATATGCCGCTCGATCAGCGCCATGCCGAAGGCGCTGGTCAGATCGGTGAACAGGCCCGCGAACCCGTCATCGAGGTTGGAATGCACCAGCACCGGCGCGGGCTGGGCCGCGATCAGCCCCAGGGCGGTCACGGTCGCATGGGTCGTGGCCACGTCATCGTCCCAGAACGGCAGGCGGAAGGTGAAATACTGGCCCAGGTTGCCGATCGCCGTGGCCCCGGCCACCAGTGCCGCGCGGCAGTTTTCCAGCGCGCCCGGCAGGCCCAGCATGAAATCCCCGAAATGCGCGGCGGCGGGGCTGGCATGGGTGATGCGGGCGAAATCCTCGGGACCGGTCAGCACGATGCCGGTGCCGCGGCCCGCGCCCGCGCGCCGGTCGGGCGGATAGCCCATCGACCAGTCGAGCGTGATGCCGAAGCGGTCGATGGTGACGCCGCGGGCCTGCGCCTCGGCATGGAGCCGCGCGATGCCCTCCACGGTGCGATCGATGCGGCGGAACCCGATATGGGCGTGCTGCATGATCCGGCCCGCCCGCGCCGCGCGCAGCTTGTAGTCGCGTTCCGACGAGACCCCTTCCCCGGTCAGGAAGGGACAGGACCCCAGCGACCAGTCGCGCGCCATGGCGCGGCCCTCGGCCAGAAGGCTGGCGCCGGGTCTGAGACGGGGGTCTGTCAGGACGGGGCTGGGCGTCATCGGAGGCCTCGGAGGTGAAAGGGTGGAACTGGCGCGGCGAAACCGCTAGCAGGACATGACGGGGCGGGCCAGTCGGGGCCGCGCCTTGCGGGACTCGCGGAGAAGACGGGATGCGGTTGGGGATCATCGGCGTGGGCCATCTGGCGGGCGCGCTTCTGACAGGGTTGGCGCGGGCGGGTTTCGCGCCCGCGGACATCTGCCTTTCGCCGCGCGGGCATGGGCGCGATCTCGCCCGGCGCGAGGGCTACGCGCTGGCGCAGGACAATGCCGACCTGGTGGCGCGATGCAGTCATGTCCTGTTGTGCGTGCGCCCCGCCGATGCGGCGGGCGCCGTCGCCGGTCTGCCCTGGCGCGCCGATCACGTCCTGATGTCCGCCTGCGCCGGCGTGCCACGCACCGCGCTGGCCCGGGCTGCCGATCCGGCCGCGATCGTCCGTCTGATGCCCATCACCGCCGCCGAGAAGGGCGCCAGTCCCACGCTGGTCTATCCCATGCGCGCGGATCTGGCCCCGATGCTCGATGCCTTCGGCAGCACCATCGCGCTGGCGGACGAGGACCAGTTCGAAGCCGCGACCGTCTATGCGGCGATCTACGGCTGGGTGCAGAAACTGATCGCGGCGAGCGCCGAGTGGAGTGCTGCGCAAGGCCTCGACCCGGGCGTGTCGCGCCAGGTGTCGGCCGCGACCTTCGTCGCGGCGGGCGTCATGCAGGCGGATGCCTCGCGCGACATGGGCGACATCCTGCAAAGCCTGCTGACGCCCGGCGGGATCACCGAGGCGGGCCTCGACCATCTGGACCGCGCGGGCGCGATCACCGCCTGGCAGGAGGCCTGCGCGCTGGTGCTTCATCGCCTGCAAGGGACGCGCTGACCGCCGCAGCCGGCGCGCGCCCGGTCAGGCAGGGACCGCGGGTTCATGACCGATCTCGAAGTTGTTGCCCGCCCGGTCCTGGCCGCTGACGAGGAAGAGCGGACGCGTGCCATAGCCCTGCTTGGGATGGTTCTTGCCGATCTCGGCGCCCAGCGCATGGTCATAGCGCGACGTGGCGGGCATCAGGCGCACGATGAAGGCCGCGCGGCGCTTGTCCGTGCGGTTCGCGTGCGAGCCATGGATCATGTAGACGTCATGGAACGACACCTGCCCCGCGCGGATGATCAGCGGCACGCCATCGGCCTCGTCGAAGTGCTGGCTGTCGGTGACGAGGTTGATCGTCTTGTCGTTGCCGTCCTTCCAGGAATGGCTGTAGAGAACCCGATCCCGGTGCGAGCCGGGAATGAACGTCATCGGCCCATTCTCGGCGGTGACGTCATCCAGCGGGATCCACATGGTCAGCGTCTCCAGGGGGCGGATCGGGTAGTATTCGCCATCCTGGTGCCAGGGCGTTTCCTTGCCGTTATGCGGGGGTTTGCCGAAAAGCGTGGTGCCCCACAGGATGATGTCGGGGCCGATCAGCTGGCTGGCGATGGCCATGAGTTCGGGTTGGGTGGCGAAGTCGAGCCACGCCTTCGAGCCCTGGATGCCCATCGAGCCGTTGGTCTGGTGCGGCGCCATGATGATGTCCGGGGCGACACCCGGGTTGCGCGCGAGAAGCTCTTCATATTCCTGCCGCATCCGCGCGATCAGGTCCTGCGGGATTTCCCATTTCGGCACGATCCAGCCGCGCTCGTGATATTGCCGGATTTCGTCCTGCGACAGTTCTGCCTTCGTGGTCGTCTCGGTCATGTGCATTCCCTCCCAAGGGTTGGTGTGAACTGGCGGCCGAGGATGTTCCGGCCGGATGTGGCGGCGAATGGGCCGGTTGCGGGATGGCGAAGCGTCCGGGTTGCGTGAAGCATGGCCCGCCCTACCCCTTTTCGAAGCGCTGCCCGCCGGCAGCCTGATCGGTCGAGGTGATCACGATCTCGGACAGGTCGACATGCGGCGGCATCGACAGCGCGGCCCAGAGCGCATCGGCCACATCCTGCGGCGTCAGCACCCGGTAGCCGGTGAAGAGTTTCTCCTCGAGGCCGGACTTGTCCCGGCCGAAGCTTTCCAGGTAGATGTCCGTCTTCACCCGCGCCGGGGCGATGTCCGTCAGGCGCACACCCGTCCCCGCCAGTTCATAGCGCAGGACGTGACCGGCCTGGGTGATCGCGGCCTTGCAGGCGGAATAGGTCACCGTGCCGGGCAGGACGCCCCGTGCGGCCGTGCTGGTCAGGTTGAAGACATGGCCCCGCCCCCGCGCGATCATTCCCGGCAGGAGGGCCTGCATCAGGAGGATCGGGGCAGTCAGGTTCAGGGCGACGGTGCGCGCGGTTTCCGCCGCGTCCTGCTGGGTCAGGGGACGCACCGAAGCGATCGCGCCCGCGTTGTTCACCAGCACGTCGATGTCGCTGGTCGGAAGGGCCTTCAGGAGTGCGGGCAGATCGCAGACATCTCCCGGAACGGGGATGAAGGCGGGCCCGATCTCGCGCTCCAGCTGCGTGAGCGCCTCGGCCGAGCGCGCGACGCCGTAGACGGTCAGGCCGCCCGCTGCCAGCCTGCGCGAGATGGCCGCGCCGATCCCGCGCGATGCGCCGGTGACAAGGGCCGTCCTGTAGTTCCTATCCGTCATTTCGGGTCTCCTCTTGAGCCGGCAGCGCCCGGCGCGCGGCCTCGTTCATGGCGTTCCAGGGGATCAGAAGGTCGATCCAGGCGGCCAGGCGGCCCGCGATCAGGATCGCTTCCGTCAGGGCCGCATCGAAGGGCACCGCGGTATCCTCGACGGCATCGCGCGCGGCGTGCAGCGTCGCGGCGCAGCCGGGCAGATGGCAGAAGTCGCGCAGCCGCACCCCCGTGCGGTCGAGGGCCATCGACGCGATCGCGCGGCGCGTGTCGTCTGCCTGCCGACCGCGCCGGCTGCGCACCTCCCAGAGGATCTCGTGCAGGACACGTGCCTCGGCATCGGCCTGCATCAGCGGGCCCACCGGGTGCAGGATCGCCCGCGACCGGGTCAGCGCCCGGAGTTCGGCCGGGCAGTCCCGCCACAGGGCGAGCCTGGCGTCACGAAGGGACGCAGGCACGTCGGGGGCCAGCACGGGCACGGGCGCAGTCGGGTCGCCATCGAGGCGCGACAATTGCCCCGAGAACACCCGGCTGCCCGCGCCGAGGCGCAGCCGTTCGCCCAGGGCGGCGATCCGGGACACCGGCGCGTCGATCTGGCCCAGGACCGAGACGGACGCCGTTTCCGCCTGCAGCGGCGCGAAGGTGATCTCCATGAACTGCCGGACCGGCCAGTAGATCAGGGCGCCCGGCGGCGCCGAGAGGACATCGACGCCGCCCTCGACATCCTCGATGAACGGCACGTGCCAGAAGATGTGGCTGCCCGCGATCTTGGGCGTGTGCAGTTGCAACGCCAGCGGCAGCACCGAGGCCAGCGCCGCATGGGTGCGCGGCGCGTTCCCGTCGCAGATCACCGGGCAGGAGACGCCGTCGGCCTCGAAGAGCAGGCGCATGGGAGCCCGGGGCCTCATGGTGCGCTTCTCCGGGTTTCGGATATCAGACGGGCCACGAGGTCGGGGCTTTCGAGGTGCGGCGCGTGGCCCACGGCGTCGACCAGATGCAAGGCGACCTGCCCGGGAAGGGCGATGCCCGGCGGGACGGGGATGACCCGGTCCGCCCTGCCCCAGATCACCCGGATCGGACAGGGCAGCCGCCCCAGGGCCGCGCGGAGATCGAGGCCGTCCCCGTCGGCGAAGAGCGCGGCCTCAAGGGCGGTCAGCGCGGCGCGCGCACCGCCCGTGTCCATCCGGCGCAGGGTGGCCGCCGCAAGTCCGGAGGGCAGGCGGGTTGCATCGGCGACCATGCCGCCCAGGACACTCTGCATCGCGGCCTCGTCCGGGGCCTCGAGCAGGGACCTGGTGAACGCCCGCGACACGGACGCGCCCAGACCCGCGGGGGCGATCAGCACCATCGAGCGCACGCTGACCCGGCCCGAGGCAGCCAGCGCCAGCGCGGCCGCGCCGCCCAGCGAATGGCCCACGAGATGCACCTCCTCGAGGCCGAGCGCGTCGAGCTGATCGCCGAGGTCTTCCACGATGTCGGCCAGGCCGAGGACCTGCCGGTCCGTCCGGCCTCCATGGCCCGGCAGGTCCAGCGCGATCGCGGGCCCCGTCAGGAGCGCGCGCAGCCAGTGCCACGAGGTCCGGTCGGCGCCGAACCCGTGCAGAAGGACGACCGGCACATCCTGCGGCCGGTCCCCGGCAGTGCCCCTCGGCAGGTCGCGCGCCTTGATGCGTCCCCCGGGGCCTGTGCCCGCGATCCCGTCGAGCGCCACGCCGCGTTC